>CALITV010000187.1 GCA_938048925.1 uncultured bacterium
GCAGACGAGCGTTCCCGCCGCTCCGTGAAGCATCTCGACGATATTGCCGCACACTTCACACTTGTACACTTCGAGTCGTTTCGTCATAGGCTCCTCCTTCCGCTAACAGTTCTCGACCCCGAGCCGCTCCAATCTCACCTCCAGACAAGGAAGCGCTTGGAGCGATCTCAACAGTTCTTCATGCTTTTTCGCATCACCCACCAACTCGAGAATAACGAGACCGTCATCGGCACATACCGTTTCGGACGCCTCATGAAGCCCCAATCTCGTTTTGATATAACAGCCGTAATCGGTAAGCAGTTTCTGCACCGTCACCGCCGTCTCGCGTCGTTTACCGACGAGAATGAGCATAATCGTCTTTGCCATAATCAACCTCCTACCAGTGTTTGCCAAGTTGTTCGAACCACGCCTGCGGATGGGCGCACGCCGGACACGCCTTGGGCGCCTCGGCCTCCTCGTGAATGTAGCCGCAGTTGAGACAGCGCCAAGTCACCACCGATGATTTCTTGAACATCTCACCCTTCTCGATATCGGCGAGCAGCGCCCGGTAGCGTTCTTCGTGATGCCTCTCGGCGTTCGCAATCTTGCGCCACACTGCAGCGATTTCGGGAAAGCCCTCTTTGTCGGCGATGTCGGCGAACATGGGGTAGAGTTCGGTGTGCTCTTCGTGCTCACCGGTCGCCGCCGCAAGCAGATTTTCGGCTGTCGTCCCGATGCCCCCCGCCGGATAGGCTGCCGTAATCTCGGTCATACCGCCTTCAAGAAACTTGAAGAAACGCTTGGCATGCTCTTTTTCCTGCCGCGCCGTCTCCTCGAAGATGAGCGCTACCTTCTCGTAGCCCTCTTTTTTCGCGACGCTCGCGAAGTAATCGTAGCGCATCCGCGCCTGCGACTCGCCGGCGAACGATTTGAGAAGATTTTGTTCCGTTTTGGTTCCTTTGATTCCCATGGGTCTCTCCTTCCTTACAGGTTATTGTCCGGATTCATACGGTCACTTCTTCCTATCCTTCTCCTTTTCGGGGAAGAGGATTATCTCCGAAGAGGTCACCACCATCCCCTTCTCCTCATCGTAGAGATAGCGCCCACCGTACGGCTCTTGCGGTATCTCCCTGACATATCCTTTCTTCACGAGGTCGAGCATCTCGCGGTCGGGCGCCCGTCCCTGCTCCGCCACAAAGCGTCGTGCCGCGTCATCGAGCATGATGAGGTCGCCGTAGAAGCGGAGACGCACCGTCAAGAGGTCCTTCACATTATCGTCTTTCGTCTCGGCCAACTGGGAAGCGGTATAATCGTAGGCGAGCCGGTATCCCCCCCCTTTCGTCATCGCCTTCGTCACGAGCCAGTAGAGTTTGGGCGGTGCTCCTTCCATACGAGCGCCGCGGTAGAGATAAGGATAGGCACGCTCCATATCGTTGAGATACATAAAGTAATTCATGCCCTTCCGAAACACGAAATTATAGTCGTTGGGAAACAGCTCGTGACCAATGTCGAGCAAACGGTTCGCCTCTTCGATCGCTTCGGGCGTTCCCATAGACGATATGGCAGCATCACCGAAGAGGATCGCTATCTTGAGATCGGGGTTGAGCCGCGCAATGACCTCGATCATCCGCCCGAGGAGCGGATAGGTGCGATCGGTAAGGTAGTGGCTCCCGAAATAGTACGCCGCCTTGATGAAGAGAAAGTCGGCCGACATCGCGTTGTAGCCGAGCGCCATCACCCGCGCAAACTCGGGGCGCGGATAGGCGGCGATCGTTTCGACGATCGGTTTAGGATGGTGGATAAGATAGTTGCGCGACCAGAGAAGCATCGGCATCGCCGCGACGATGAGAGCAACCGACACGGCGGTCATAAGACTCTTCCGGCTCATCGCTCTTTCCTCCGAGACAGATCATCTTTCACCCCAACGATGAGTTCAGCGAGGAATCCCATGAACAGAAAGATGGTTCCCGACAGAAACATACCGACCGTGAACAACAAGAGCGGCCGGTTACGAAAGACATTGTCGTTCAGCGCGAAGGTGGCGTAGAGCATCCACCCGATGATGGCAAGCGCCGTGATCATTTGGATACCGCCGAAGGTGCCGAAAAGCCGCATCGGCGCCCGCGTAAAGGTGAGCATGAACTTGACGACGAGCGCGTCGAAAAAAGCGATAGGGACACGACTCCACCCGAAATGACTCTTGCCGCTCCGACGCCGATACCACCGCACCGGCACCTCGGTAACCATCCAACCTTTCGCATGGAGCACCTGCGGAATGAAGCGGTGCCAATCGCTCCGCAGTTCCATATCGGCAAGACACTCTCGTTTGAACGCTTTTATCCAATTCATATCATGGAGCCGCAAACCGAAGAGGGCCCACGACACCTCATTATAGAACCAGCTGAGAAACACCTTTCCCTCCCAGCGCCCGAGCCGCCGCCCGCAGACCACATCGGCGCCGCTCTCGAAACCGGCAAGAAGCGCCGGAATATCCTCGTCCGGATGCGACTCGAGATCGGAAGGCACAAAGACGATGATCTCGCCGGTGCAGGCACCGAACCCCGTCCGCATCGCCTGCGTGAGCCCCAAGTTTTTCCGATGACGCAGAAGCGTTATCCACGGTCGCTCGGCGGCAAGCCGCGACGCCTCCTCCCAACTCCCGTCGGTCGAACCATCGTCCACCATAACGAGTTCTCCCTCGACCTTCGCCGCCGCAAGCCCCTTCCCGACCCGCTCCACCACCTCGGCAAGGTTTCCCTTCTCGTTGCAAAACGGGATAAACACCGACACCTTCATCCCTGCTCCTCCGCCACCGGGTCGAGCACAATCCGCCGCTTTTGCGGGTCGGGATGCGGCCGATAGAGAATCGCGATATGACCTATGGCACCTGCGACCACGGAACCGGTCGCCGCAGCGATTTGCGCCGTTAGTTTCTCCTTCTCCGCTCTGCCCTTCTGATCGAGAAAACGCACCTTGATGAGTTCATGGGCAAGGAGCGCCTCCTCCACCGCGCGAATCTGATCCTCGCCCACCCCTTTGATGCCGATGAGCACCACCGGCGCGAGTCCGTGCGCAAGACCGCGCAGAAATTTTCGCTGTTTACTGCTCAAATTCAGAAAACCGTTCATAGGCGCTCCGCTGTGTCACCTTGGCGTATCTTATGGGTTTCGCAATACTCTTCAAGTATCCGGAAAAGTTCCTGCCGTTCCGATATCCACTTCGGCGCAACCAGATAGGCATCCGGCGCCTCGGCAAAGAAGCGCATCACCACCACGCGCGGCGGCAAATCGCGTATCACCGCGGCGACCAACGCAAGGTGCTCCTCCTCACGAGGCAGGGGAAACGGTTCCCGCGCATACTCCTCGGCAAGCGGCGTCCCATGATAGACCTGCAGGTGATGTATCTTTATCCCCTGCACCACCGGATGCGCCACCGCAAAAGCGACCGTCTCCTTCACCATCGCAGGCGTCTCGCCGGGAATCCCAAAAATGAGGTGCGCCGCAACTTTGACGCGCCCCTCCCCCGCCTTCGCAACCGTCTCGACCGCCCGCCGGTATGCCGCCGCATCGTGACCGCGGTTGAGCCAGCGAAGGCTCTGCTCATGCACCGACTGCAACCCGAGTTCTATCCACAAATCGAAATCGTCGCGCGGCGCCGCCGCACGGACAATGCCCACGATATCCTCGTCAACATAATCGGGCCGCGTCGAAACGATGAGACCGACCACCTGCTCCTGCTTCGCCGCGAGACGGTAGATTTTGGCGAGCCGCTCCCGATCTCCCGCCGTCGAAGTCCCGCTCTGAAAGTAAGCGAGCACCCGGTGCGCCCCATAACGCTGCACCATCTTCTTTCTTTGCTGAACGAAACACTCTTTCCAGCCGCGCCGTCCCGGCACCACCGCCCCGCGCGGAACGAAGACGCGGT
>CALITV010000188.1 GCA_938048925.1 uncultured bacterium
CCCGGCCTCTACATCCTGCAGGCAAAGTATCCCGAAATACAGGTCAACTTCTGGCAGATATTCTTCTCGTCGCTCCTCGGCGGCTTCCTCGGCATCCTGTTCCTCATCCCCTTTCGTAAGTACTTCGTGAAAGACATGCACGGCAAACTCCCCTTTCCCGAGGCGACCGCGACGACCGAGATTCTCATGACCGGCGAAAAAGGTGGATCGGGCGCGAAATTGCTCGTCACGAGCGGGCTCATCGGCGGGCTGTTCGACTTCGCTTTTACCTATCTCAAACTCTGGGCCGAGGAGTTTACCTCGCGGACGCTCCTCCCCTACGGTGAGGCGCTCGCCGACAAGGTGAAGATGGTCTTCAAACTCAATGTGAGCGCCCTCATCTTCAGTTTCGGTTTCCTCGTAGGGCTCCGTTTTTCGCTCATCATCGTCGTCGGATCACTTCTGTCGTGGTTCGTACTCGTGCCGCTCATCAATGAGATCGGTGCTCTTGCGGTGCTTGCCGGCGCGCCCCAAAATCCCTTTGCCACGCTGCCGCCCGAGATCATTTTCAAGAACTATGTCCGCCCGATCGGTATCGGTGCCATTGCTATGGCCGGCATCATCGGTATCATCAAGTCGAGCGGGGTCATCGGATCGGCCTTCAAACTGGCGGTCGGTATCGGCGGGAAGGCCTCCGGAGAGGCGCAGGTGCTCCGCACCCAGCGCGATCTCAAGATGTCGTTCGTCCTTGCACTCATCGGACTTACCCTCATTGCGATATTCATCTTCCTCGTCTTCGGCGTCAGGGTGACCTTCACGCAGGCGGTCGTGGCGCTCATCACCGTCTTTGTCATTTCGTTCCTCTTCACCACCGTCGCGGCGAACGCCATCGCCATCGTCGGCACCAACCCGGTGTCGGGCATGACGCTCATGACCCTCATCCTCTCGTCGGCGGTGCTCGTGGCGGTAGGACTCAGCGGCTGGCAGGGGATGGTCGCCTCGCTCATCATCGGCGGCATCGTCTGCACCGCGCTTTCGATGGCGGGTGGATTCATCACCGATCTCAAGGTCGGTTACTGGCTCGGCACGAGCCCCTACAAACAGCAAACCTTCAAGTTCCTCGGCACGCTTGTCGCTTCGGCAACCGTCGGCATTGTCATCTATGTGCTCAGCCAAGTCTTCGGCTTCGTTCAGACGCCGGAACACCCCAATCCAATGGTTGCGCCGCAGGCAAACGCGATGGCGGCGATCATTGAGCCGCTCATGTCGGGGAAGGGGGTGAGTTGGGTACTCCTCTCGGTCGGTGCGGTGATTTCGATTCTCGTGAACTGGCTCAAGGTCTCACCGCTCGCTTTCGCGCTCGGCATGTTCATCCCGCTGCCGCTCAACACCCCGCTCATTGTGGGCGGTCTGCTCAATCACTTCTTCTCGAAGACTAAGGACGAAAAACTTGCCAAGGCGCGTACCGACCGCGGTATCCTCATCGCCTCTGGTTTCATCGCCGGCGCGGCGCTCTTCGGCGTTCTCGGCGCGATCATTCTCTTCTTCACCGGCACCGAAGAATCGCTCATTCTCATTCACTGGGACAAGATAGCGAACGGCGCATTCATCTCGGAGGCGCTCGCCCTCGTCGCCTTTGCGGCGCTCATTGCCTACTTCGTCTGGGAGTCCTTCAAAGCGAAACCGGAAGAGTAATCACCGTATCATGCGCCTTGTTTTCGCAACCGGCAACCGGCACAAACTGCAGGAGGCACGCGAGATATTCTCCGCCGTCGAGATACTCTCCATTGCCGACTTCGTGGACAGTTTCGATCCGGAAGAACACGGCAAAACCTTTCTCGAAAACGCGGTGATAAAGGCCGAAGCGGCGCTTGCCCACAGCGGCGGTCTGCCGGTTCTTTCCGACGATTCGGGGCTCATCATCCCGGCACTCGGCGGCGCCCCCGGAGTCCACTCGGCGCGCTGGGGCGGCGTCAACGGCGATCATGTCCGTAATCGCGCAAAACTGCGCGATGACATCGAGGACATTACCGACCGGCGTGGATACTTCCTCTGCACCGCGATCGTTCTGTTTCCCGACGGCCGCCTGATCGGCGCAAACGGTCGCGTAGATGGACACCTTATTCTCGAAGAACGGGGACAACACGGTTTCGGATACGATCCTATGTTCATCCCCGACGGCGAGACGCGGACCTTCGCCGAGATGAGCCCCGATGAAAAGAACGCCCTCAGCCACCGCGGCCGGGCGTTTCGCTCTCTGGAGAAGATGCTCCGATGGCATATCTCGAACGACTGAAACAGGCGGCGGGAAGTACCTGCATTTTTTCGCTCGCAGGGCCCGTCGAATCGGCTCGCGAAATGTGTCTTTTTCGCGAAATACAGCCAATCGGCGTTATCTTCTTCAAACGCAATATCGAGTCACTCAATTCGCTTGCATCGCTTTGCGGCGATCTTCGCAAGCACCACGAATCGCTCCGGATCTTTGCAATCGACGAGGAAGGAGGCCGCGTGCGGCGCCTGCCGACTGGCGACTATTCGCTTCCGTCGGCGAATGAACTGGCCTCTTTCGACGAGATGCTCTTTACCGATCGTGTACGAAGGCTCGGACGCGAACTGAGAGCACGGGGTATCACCGTAACTATGGCCCCCGTCGTAGATCTCCGTTCGGGCGAAGATACGAGCATCGTCGGCGACCGCGCTTTTTCCGATGACCCAGCGGCGGTTATCCGCCATGCGCGCCGGTACCTCACGGCACTCCATGCCCAAGGGGTCGCCGGCGTCATCAAACATTTCCCGGGGCACGGTGCGACCACCGTTGACTCGCACAAGGAACTGCCTCGCATAGACAAGCGTCTCGACGATCTCAAGGAGAGCGACCTCCTTCCCTACTACGCCCTTGCTACCGAGGCGCCATTCGTGATGGCAGCCCACATTCTTGTGCCGAGCCTCGATCCCGTCCTTCCCGCAAGTCTCTCGCCCGCGTGGATGCGCCTGCTCCGCGAAGAGATCGGTTTTCGGGGCCTCGTGTTGAGCGACGACCTCGAGATGCACGCACTCGACCGCTGGACGGCCGCTGAAAAGGCGCGACTCTTCCTCGAAGCAGGCGGCGATCTTGCGCTCGTGTGCTCGGGAAACGAGGAGACGATGCAGGCGCACTGGGAGGCGATCCTCCGTGCCGCCGAAGAAAACGATGAGATGCTCCGGCGACTCGAACACCGGGCGAGGATCGTCGAAGAGACGCTTGCCGCAATCGCGGCCGCTCCTTAGACCTTCGCGCTTTCTTCGACGAGATTCATTCGATAGACACGCACCATTGCGATGAAGGCGACCATCTGCCCGAGAATGAGCGCACCGATGAGCGCCGGGATCTCGTTGGCCCCGATGCGCCACGGCTCGATGGAAGCGCCGATGACCCGCGAGATCTCGACAGCGAAGAGCGCCGGAAGACTGTGTCCGAGGAATAACCCGATAACAGCCCCGCCAACGGTAACAATGAGCGTCTCGAACATAACCAGGAGAGCAATCGCTCCGCGGCCGACACCGAGGATGCGGAGCATCGCCAGTTCGCGCCGCCGCGCCTCGAGAGCCATCAGCGCGATCGCGAGTATGAGCGCTGCCGCGATGACGAGCATGAGCCCTGCAAAGAAAGCTGCAACGAGCCCCGCCGTGTTGAAATACTTTTGAAAAGATCGGACCGCACCGGCGGTGTTGACGGCGGTGAGCCCCGGACGACTGTATTCCTGCTGCAGGTCGAACACCTGCGCCGGATGGGCGGTTCGCGCGAGCACCGCAGTCAACATGCCCTCACTGAGATGGTAGCGGTCTCCATGGTCGGCATCATGGCCATGATCGTCAACAGGCTGGACGGCATGGTCTTCGTGGACGGGATGATCATGATCTTCTTCTTCCCCCTGTCCCTTATGTCCCTCCCCGCCACCATGAATCTCCCACACCGCCCGGTATGACACATATACCGCCGTATCCTCCGGTCCCCCCGTCGGATCGAGAATACCCTTGACGACATAGGTGTGGCCGGCGTGCTCGTGCGCCTCATCGGCCGATCCACCTATTCCATGCGTCCCGGTGAACTGAGATCCAATATCCATGAGTAGTTGCCGCGCCACCGTTGCGCCGAGTACCGCATCGTGGCTATCGGACAACGCAACATCGCCACGGTAGGTTACCCCGAGATCTTTCAGGAATTCATCATTGGTCCCGATGATGGGGAACACCCCCACCGAATCGGCGGCGGCAATGGGAAATGCCACCGTGACTCGCGGGTCTCTTTTCAGTGTTTCGTAGGTCTCGAACGGTATCTTCCCGCGCGGCTTGTCGATGTGAAAGATGGTTGA
>CALITV010000189.1 GCA_938048925.1 uncultured bacterium
GTTTTTCTCGAAGAGGCGGCGCACCTCGGTGTAGAGGAGGTTCTTGAGTTCCTCTTTGTCGGCAGTGTCGTATTCTCCGATCCATGTGTTTGCCGGTAACTCGAGGAACGACTGTTCTCCCGTCTGAACGATACGGCGCAGGCCGATCTCTTCGAGTTCGTGGATGAGCGCACGCACCCCCGCGACCTCTTTTTTCGTGAAATGAACCGTAAAGGTGACGAAGTAGTACATCGCCGCTCCGCTGATCGTCGCCCGAACATACGCAAACGGTACCGTCGAGTCAAGGAAAGATCACGAGACCGATTTCATTGCCTTTTTTTCTTGGAGTCGCTAGAACAAAACAACCGAAGAGGGAGTATCGCATGCCCCACCTGTCGCGTTTCTGTACCGTCTTTCTTTTCGTTGTGTTCCTCGCGATAGCCTGCACCCGAGAAGCTGCACCCACGCTTTCGCCGTGCTCCCGCATCGTCTCGACCGCGCCCAATCTGACCGAACTTTTCTTCGAACTGGGGATCGGTTCACGCCTCGTCGGGGTAACCCGCTATTGCTCTTGGCCGCCCGAGACAAGGGATATTCCTAAAATCGGTGGTTGGTACGACCCGTCTGCCGAGGCAATAGCCGCGCTGAAACCAGACACGCTCTTCCACCTTCCCGAGCAACAGCAGGTTGCCGATGCCGTAAAAAAGACCGGAACGACACCTGTTGCGCTTCCGGGTAAGACCATCGAAGATGTGCTCGAAGCAGCACGGCTGATCGGGGCGCACTGCCACATCGAAAGGACGGCCGATCGTTTTGCCGCCCGTTTCCTCGCAGACATGGAACGGGCAACCGTGACGGGAAAAACCACCGAACCGCGGGTGCTCGTCGTGGTTGGACGCTCTCCCGAAACGGGGCCTGTCGGAACGCTATTCGTCGCGGGGAAAGACTCGTTCCACGGCGCGCTGCTTTCCCGTGCCGGAGCGGTAAACGCCTGCGATCTCCCCCTTCCCTACCCGCGCATCTCCGCCGAAGGGGTCATCGCTATGAATCCCGATGTCATCATCGAACTCCACGCCGACGAAAACGCCCCCGCTCTCTCGCCCGACGACTGGAAACGGCTCGAAGCAGTGACTGCCGTGAAGAATGGTCGTATCCACCGGCTCACCGGCGACCGCTTTTTCATACCCGGTCCGCGTATCCCGCTCATCCTCGAAGAACTGTCGCGGCTGATATACCCCGATGCGGCGGAGAAACCATGAAGGCGTTTCTGAGAGCACAGGATCTCGGCATAACGCACGGCAGCGTGTCTCTCCTTGCCGACATCTCGCTCGACCTGCCGGAGGGGGGACTTCTGACGCTTATTGGGCCGAACGGCGCGGGAAAAACGACTCTGCTCAAGTGCCTGGCAGGGCTTCTGGCGCCGACCTCTGGGAAGGTTGAATTGGCGGGAAAAGCACTAGAAACGCTTTCGGGCCGTGAACGGGCAAAGCAAATCACCATCGTTCCGCAGGAGGCGCTTTTTACCGTTCCCTTCACCGTCGCCGAGTTCCTCGAACTGGCGCGTTATCCCCATCGCGGCTCCTTTTCGCCGCTCACCGGGACCGACCGCGCCGCCATTGCACAGGCGGTCGCGGCGACCGACATCGCCCCGCTCCTCTCCCGCACCGTAACGACGCTTTCAGGAGGCGAGAAACGGCTCACGCTCATTGCGGCGGCGCTCGTGCAGGAAAGCCCACTCCTCCTTCTCGACGAACCGACCTCCGCGCTCGATCCGGCTCACCGGAGGGCGATGCTCCGACTCATCAAAAAGGCACATGACGAACTCGGGCGCACTATCATGCTGGTTACCCACGAGGTGAACGACGCGCTCTTTCTCGGTGGAACGGTGATCGGTCTCAAGAAGGGGCGTATTTCTCTACCGGAAACCTCGACCGACACATTGGAACTCGCGGCGCTCGGAGCGCTATTCGATATACCGTTTACCTGCTGGCACGACGAAGAAGGGAGACGGATCATCGCCCCGGAGATTTCGTCATGAGCCGATCGGTGCGTCTCATCCTCATTGCGCTGGTTGCAATTATCCTCTGTGCCGTCGCCCCGTTCATCGGACCGACTTTTGCCGACACCGAAACCACTTGGCGGGTAATAACGACACTGCGCCTGCCGCGTGCCGGGGTCGCCTTTGCCGCCGGTGCGACTCTTGCACTCTGCGGCATGATCTTTCAGGCGCTTTTCCGCAACGATCTCGCGAGTCCCTACACGCTCGGCGTCTCATCGGGCGCCTCTTTCGGCGCGTCGGTCGCGATACTGCTCGGCGTCGGGAGCGTGCCTTTCGCGGCGCTTCTCGGCGCGCTCGTGTCGGTCGTGATTGTGTGGCGGTTATCGCTTGTGTCGCACCGGTTCGGGGCGCAAACGATGCTACTCGCCGGCGTCGCGGTCGGTTTTTTCTTCTCGGGGCTCACGGTGTTCGTCCAGTATCTCGCCGATTACAGTCACAGTTACCGGATACTTCACTGGCTCATGGGGTCGCTCGATGCAGCGACTCTTTCCGAACTGATCACGGTGACACCGTCGCTCCTCATCGCGCTCGGCGCGTCGTTATTCCACCGTGGACTCGACATCATCGCCCTCGGCGAAGAAGCGGCTGCCACACGCGGTCTTGACCCGAAAAAAACATCACTCCTCCTTTTCGCCCTCACCTCGGTCGCCGTCGCCGGGGTGGTCGCCGTCACCGGCCCCATCGGATTCATCGGCCTCATGGCACCGCACATCGCCCGGACGCTCGTCGGCCCGTCGCACCGCTTTCTCGGCCCCGCCACATTTCTCTCGGGCGGCGCGCTCCTCACCCTCTGCGACACCTTCGCCCGAACGATCATCGCACCCGGCGAGATCCCCGTCGGTGTCCTCACCGCGCTCATCGGCGGCCCCATTTTCGTGTGGCTGATAGTGCGCCGAACGGAGTACTAGGAAAAAAGAATTCCCCGATCGCGTAATACTTCGACTATCCTTCCCACGGCGATCTCCCGTGCGACATGAGCAGAGAAGCAGAGATCGGCGCCGGCCGCGCCGGGAACCTCTTCGCCGATCCACACCACGAAGATCTGGTCACCCGGAACCGACCGCTCGATAAGCGCGCGGTCGGCGTCGGTCAGACCTATCGCGGTCACGATGAGAATATGTCCCGCTTCGAGCAGAATGTTGGCGAGTTCACCGAGACGGCGCATGTGCTCGTCTCGGGTTCCCGGCATATCCTTGATGTCGGCGTCCATGCCGTAAAGGAGGTTCGCGATGCCCATGAAAAAGACGAGCCGCCCCTCGGCGAACAGACGGCTTTCCAACTCGCGGGCGACCGCCTTCTTCCCGGCGTCCTTCGCGCCGGTGACAATGACGAGATGCGGCCGGTGGCCGTGCCGCTCGGCGCGCAGATCGCGGTCTATCCGGCCGGCTGCCCAGTGGTAGTTGCGCGCCATGACCTGCCGGTAGGGATGGCTCGTCTCACCGCTCATCGCCTCCCTGATGACGCCGCCACCACAGATATCGAAATCGTCCACGATAACGAAACGGGAGGTGCGTTCATCAACACCGACGACATCGAAGGCTATGGGACGCGCCGTCCGCACCTCGCACTCCGCCGCCTCGTTCCGTTCCACCGCGTTTCCACCCTCTTTTACTTCGAGCACCGCCGCATCGAGCCGACGAACGATCCGTTCGGTCTGCATCGGGCACCGTGCCGTGCCGATTTTCAAGAGGTATTCTCTGCCTACTTCGAGCGGTGCCCTTCCCAGCCAAAATATCTCGGCGCGAAATCGGTCGGCCACCACCGGCGGCCGTTCGCCCGCCTTGGCGGCAAGTTCGCCTCGCGTGATATAGATCTGCTCGGTCATCGTGAAACCGGCCGCGTCGCCCGCTCCGTAACGCTCCGGCGCGGGGCCGGGAAAAGCCTCGAGCGAGGCGACGAACGACCGCTTGTTCGATGGGTAGAAAACAACCTCGTCGCCCGGCGAAAGACTTCCCGAGAGCACCGTTCCCGCCACGATGCGGCGCGGGTCGCCGTGACGCGAGAAGCGGTAGATGTCCTGCACCGGCATTCGGAACGGCCCTCCGGTCGCAGAGACGTTTGCCTCGAAACGTTCCAGCACCTCGAGGAGCGTCGGTCCGGCGCACCACGGCATCGTCTCGGAGCGTCGCACGAGGTTATCGCCCCGCATTGCGCTCACCGGGACGAAGGCGGCCGCCGCGACGCTCACCTGTTCGAGGAAACGGCGGCACTCCTCAGCGATTCGTTCGAACACGGCGGCGTCGTACCCGACAAGGTCCATCTTGTTCACCGCCACGACAATCTGGGGGACGCCGAGGAACGAAAGGAGCCAACCATGGCGACGCGAGTTTTCGCGCATGCCCTCGACGGCATCTATCACCAGTATCGCCGCATCGGCGCGCGCTGCGCCGGTAACCATGTTGCGAAGAAATTCAATGTGTCCCGGTGCATCGAGGATGACATAGCGCCGCGTCGCGGAGCGGAAGTGAATGCGCGCCGATTCGATGGTGATCCCCTGCGATCGCTCGTCTCGGAGAGCGTCGAGGAGGAATGCATATTCGAAGGGTTTTGCGTTGCGGTCGCAATAGGCGCGTATCGCCTCGACCTTCCCCTCTGGGAGGGCGTGGGTATCGGCGAGCAGGCGCCCGACGAGCGTGCTCTTGCCGTGGTCCACATGCCCGGCGACGACGAGTCGGAGCGGCGCGGCGTCCATTACATATATCCCTCGCGGCGCAAGGTCTCGAGCCCGCCATCGTCATCCTTGTCCTGCGCGCGTCCCGATCGCTCGGCGATGCGCGAAAGAGCACCGCTGCGCAACTCTTCGACGATCTCTCCCGGCGTCCGCGACATCGAAGATATCGGGAAAGTGCACGGCCAACACCCCAGCGATCGGTAGCGCATACCGTTCCCTTGATTGTAGTAGAGCGAAACCGTAGGGATTTTTTCGCGGGCGATGTATTCCCAGATATTGATCTCGCTCCAGTCGAGGAGCGGGTGGATGCGGACATGAGTCCCCGGCGCGAATTCGGTCTTGAACTGCTCCCAGAACTCGGGTGGCTGGTCGCCGACGCGCCACTCGCTCGCCGGTCCTCTCGGCGAGAAGTAACGCTCTTTCGAGCGAGAGCCCTCTTCGTCGGCGCGGATGCCGGCGATGACGCCAGTGAACGGGACCGGATCGCGCTCCGGCTCGTACCGGCCGGTCTCGTGGTTGTAGATCATCCGCCCGCGTCCCGCGAGCGTCGCGGTCAGCGCATCGGTCTTGAGCGCCCGACAACAAGCGATGCGTTCGAGCGTCCCGTCGGGGAAAGAGCGCTTCGCCTTCAGCGCCTCTTCGTTCCTCCCCACGATCATCGTGAGCCGCCACTCCCGTGTCAGCCGGTCGCGGTACTCGACCATCTCCGGTATCTTGAACGAGGTGTCTATGTGGACGAGCGGGAACGGAACATGCCCGAAGAATGCCTTACGGGCAAGCCATAGAAGCACGGTACTGTCCTTGCCGATGGACCAGAGCATACAAAGGCTCTTGAAGTTTGCGTAGGCCTCGCGGAGGATGTGGATACTCGTCCTTTCGAGCGCATCGAGATGACTCATGCCGGAAATCCTCGCTTTTCGAGCAGGCGTATCACCGCTGTTGCCGCATCATCAACCGAAAGGGTGACCGTGTCGAGCGTAAGTTCGGGGCTTTCCGGCGGCTCATAGGGATCGCTGACGCCGGTGAAATGCCCGATCTCCCCTCTTCGCGCCTTTGCGTAGAGCCCTTTCGGGTCGCGTTCCTCGCAGACCGCAAGCGGTGCCGAAACAAAGACCTCGATGAAGTCGCGGCACGCCTCGCGCGCCTTCCGCCGCGCTTCACGGTAGGGTGAGATGAGCGCGACGAGCACCACGATCCCCTGCTTTTCGAGCGCAGAAGCCATCGCGGCAACCCGCGCGATGTGTGCCTCGC
>CALITV010000190.1 GCA_938048925.1 uncultured bacterium
CACACGACTCAACTTCAATGACCATGGCCCAGTTCACATGCGCATGGTGGCGGTGAACGCGATGAAACTTTTCGATCTGCTCGAAGCGGCGGGTATTCCCTTCAACCTCGAGCGGGAGGGGGTGGGCGATGCCGAGATGAGTCGCATCGCGGTTCTTTGCGCCGCGCTTATGCACGACATCGGTATGTCGGTCGGCCGCGAAGGTCACGAGCACACTGCCCTTTTGTTCGCCGTGCCCCTTATCGATCGGGCTTTGGCGGAGATCTATCCCCACGATATCGGTAAACGGGTCATCGTACGTTCTCTGGCAGTCGAAGGAATCGTCGGTCACATGGCGCACCAGAAGGTTCACTCACTCGAGGCGGGGGTCGTTCTTGTCGCCGACGGCCTCGACATGCAGAAAGGCCGCTCACGCATTCCGATGCTTATCAGTCCCGGCGCGAAAGTGGGTGATATCCACCAATACAGCGCCGCCGCCATAGAGGGAGTCCGTATCGAGAAAGGGGAGGATCGCCCCATTCGTATTATCGTTACGATGAGCGAGTCGGTCGGCTTCTTTCAGGTCGAAGCGGTCCTCATCACCAAGATAGAGGCAAGTTCGATCAAGCCGTATATAGAACTCTATGCCGGTAAACGGGAAATGCCTCCTCGGCGATATCTGTAGGGGAGAAAGACAGATAGTCGTTACTCTACTGGAGCGGTTTCACGACCTCGATAACTTCGGGGAGGTCCATGCCGATCTCTTTGAGCCACGCAATCGTCGGCACGCCGTTTTTGTTCCATCCACGTCGTTGATAGACGGCATCGAGCAGTTTTTCGTAGCGTTCGGTGCGGTATTTGCGGTGCGCCGCCATCTTTTCTTCGGTGCTCATCTGGGTGACCTGCTGCGGGGTGAGGCCGAGCCACTCGACCAGTTGCTTGTCGTAGCGTTCCTGCCGTGATTCATATTCCCGTTTGGTGACCGGCCCGCAAGCGCGGTAGGGCTGAGCGTCGTGCGTGCGGGTGCCGTAGCCGCGCCGAATGTTGAATACGCGCTGGAAGTTATAGACGCGCGCCGACTGCCGGATGAGTTCGTCTTTATCTATGTTCTTGCCGGTGACTGCGTTGAATACCGTCACATAGTTATCCACATGTTCGGGAACCTTGGCCGCTTCCTGCGGCGCATACTTGGAGTTGTCGGCAGGCTCGACATCGTTCCACGGGAGTTTACAGAAGCCGCAGAGGCCGAACCAAGTCCGGAATTTGGGAAAATAGTAGAGCGCTTCGGCCTTGTCTTCGAACGAGGGAATCTGGTTGTTGACCATATCCATGAAGATGAGCCATGCCTCGTCGTGTTGTGGCCCCTTGTTGGTCATGGCATAACCGCCCTGCTGAGCGAGTGACTCCTTCGACATATACTGCGAGTATTCGAGTCCTTTGTTTTCCATGGCGATATCGTTCAGGAACTGCGGATCGCCCCACCCCTGTTCGATGAAGTAATTCTTCATCCAGCGAACCCCATGTCCGGCGATTTTTCCGAAACCTTCGCCCCGGGCCACCTGATGGATGAGTTCGAGTGCCGCCGCCGAGTTGCCGAAACGCAGTTCGAGCCCGCCGGTCCGCTCGAGGTTGAGAATTCCTTTTTCGAAGCACTCCATCGCGAAAGCGGTGACGGTGCCCATGGTAATGGTGCAGATGCCGTAAGTATCGCAGTAAAAGTTCGCTTCGAGAATGTGGTAGGGGTCATAAATGCCGCAGTTTGAACCGAGCCCTGCCGCGGTTTCGTATTCGGGGCCGTCAACGATAACCTTTTGCCCTTTATAGGGGCCGGTCTTGAGTTCGAAACCGTCTACCGCCTTACAACAGGACATCGCGCAGCCGAACCAGCACCCATCGAGGTCGCGCCATTTGAGATTGAAGAGGCTCTTGAGAACATTGGAGTGGATCTTGTTGATGTCGGCCCCGATGTCGGCCCCGCGACCGAACTGGAAGTTGCAGGTCGGTAGTAAATCGTAGGCGTCCATGATCTCCATGAGGTGGGCGGTTCCTTTGTCGCGCATCTCGCACTGCTTGTCGTCGAGTTCTTTGATTTCCTTGGTGAACCGCTGACCGCGTTCGATGATTTTTTTGAGATCGGCGACATTGTTGAGGTTTGGCTTGATGCCGTCTATTTTACAGACGAGGGCGAGTACCCGCTTGTCGCGGAACACGGTGCCAAGGCCGCCGCGCCCCGCCTGTTTGAACCGAACCGCTTTTCGCCGCGGATCGTAGAAACTGAAGTTGAGCATCCCGATCCACGCATGTTCGGCGGCGCTGCCGGATGAAACCACCGCCACATTGATTTTGTCTTTTTCGTCTTTGGCGAACTGTTCGGTGAGATGCTCGGCGAGCAGGTGGCTGTCGTGCGGGAGGTCGGGAGAGGCCTTCTCTATGGTGACCGTATGCTTGGGACCGTCAATGATAATGATGACATCTTCCTTGGCTTTGCCTTGGAGTTCGAGTGCGTCGAATCCGGCGAATTTCATGTAGGGGCCAAAGTAGCCGCCGACATTGCTGTCCATGACGCTGTCGGTCTGCGGGGAGATGGAGACGAGCAGCGATTTGCCGGCGCCGGAATACTGGGTGATGCCAGCGCAGGGGCCGGGGCTGATGACGATCTCGTTTTCCGGATCGTTCCATTTGGTTCGAGGCTTCGTCGCATGCCAGAGTAGGTAGAGGCCAAAGCCTTTACCGCCGATGAACTTGTCCTTCATCAGTTGGGTAACCGGTTTCTCGGTAAAGGAACTGGTCGAAAGGTCAATGTGGAGGGTACGATTGTTGTAGCCTTTGTCAATCTGGCCGGGTTGGTACTCCCAGCGTGCGATGGTAGTGACGGTGCTCATGAATTACTCCCTTAGCGTAGTTATTGAGTCAACGCTTGTTTCAAATTAGCGGGGACGCGAATCTTTTTCAAGTATTTTCGGTCGCCCTCGCCGTGTTCGGCTGATTTGCGTTTGATTCGTTTTTTGGATAAAGTGAGAAAATAATGGTGGCAAAATGGTGCCTATATTCTATGCGTTTTCTCTTACCTGCCCTCGCTCTTTTTCTTGTGCTCCTTTGTTCCTCGATCCGTGCTACCGAGCCGCCGCGCTATCTGGTCTATCGGACCGGTAACCTCGTACTCTACTTCTCGCGCGACCTCGCCCCGGGGCTCATTCCGTATCTTATCGAGAAGACCGAGGAGGCCGAACAGTTCCTCGTCGCACTCTATGGGTGGCGTGCCGATCGCCGTATAACGCTCGTTTTCGATCGCGAAAACGACGATGCGAACGGCTGGTCGCAGGTGTATCAAAAAGATGTCGTTCGCCTGCTGATGTTTCCTCCCGATGAATTCTCGGTGCTTGCCAATTACAAGGAGTACGCTCTCAATCTCATTGTCCATGAATTGACCCATTCGTTGCAAATTGGGCTCGTGAGTGGGGTGCCCCGCTGGGTGAACTATCTTTTCGGGAACCTCTGGTTTCCTGCACAGGCGTCGCCGGGGTGGCTTCTCGAAGGAGTCGCCGTCTATTCCGAGTCCGCGATCGACGGTAGTGGTCGTCTCCACTTCCCCCTCTGGCGTGCGTGGTTCGACTCGTTTTTCCAGAAAGGGAATGTCTTGTCGCTCGGCGAGATTTCGGGTTCGACCGACCACTGGATGGGCGGACACTTGCCCTATCTCTATGGATCCTTCTTCTATGAGTTCTTGCTCCATCGTTATGACGCCGGCCATCTCGCGCATTTTTTTGAAGAACTTTCCGACAATGTCGTGCCGTTTCTCGACGAGATAGAGGCCGATCGGGTGTTCGGCGAGTATCTCTGGCAATCCTATCGGCGTTTTGTCGAGGAGCACCGTGATCGTCTGTTTGCGCGGCAGTTGGTGGCGCAAGAACCGCAGGAAAGCGGCGGGAGATCCACCGAGATTGTCGTTGATACGGCACGGAGCGACCGATATGTGTATCTCGCGGCGCGGCAGGGAGAGCGGGCGATATACGCCTTTGACGGCAGACGCGAGGAACAGTTGTTTGCCGCGCCTCAGATGCGCCAGTTTGCGGCGAGCGCCGATGGACGGT
>CALITV010000191.1 GCA_938048925.1 uncultured bacterium
CACGAGTATCTCCGGCGTAAGGTCACTTTCGCCCAACAAAAGAAGTTCCGCATGATCTTCTGTATTGGTGAAACCCTGCCCCAACGCGAGAAGGGAGAACTCTTTGCGGTGATAGATCACCAACTTGCGACTGCCTTCGACGACAATCTCGTTTGTCTCGACGAAGATATTGTCATTGCCTATGAGCCGGTCTGGGCGATCGGCACCGGTGTCAACGCCACCGGCGCACAGGCGCAGGAGATGCACGAGTATATCCGCAAGTTCATGGATCGCCACTACCGGCGGCCACATATCACCATATTGTATGGCGGAAGCGTCAAGCCCGACAACATCGCGGAACTCATGGGGATGCCCGATATTGATGGGGTGCTCGTCGGCGGCGCCTCGCTCAAAGCCGATTCGTTTTCGAAGATCGTGTGGTGGGATAGGTGATAGTTACTTCTTCGGCTTCTCTTTCGGTTTTTCCTTAGCCGGGGCGCCTTCTTTCTTCGGTGCCGAGGTAAGTTCGGGATTTGCCAGTTTGTTGTAGTAGTACTCGGAAATACCGAGCAATTTTCCATCCTTTTTGATGAGATAGTCGCTCTTGTCCTTCACCTTGAAACCGGTGAGTTCGAGGGTAGTTTTGTCGCCGTTCTTGAACTCGACGAGCATGGTCCCTTTGGCGATGGCGATTTTTTTCTTGTCCTTTTCCACCTCGGCCACCGTTTCCGGGGGAGTGTCCACGAAGTTGCTGATGCGCAGACCGCCAACGGTGTTCACGAAGGTTTTTCCTTTGGGCGGTTCGCCGCCTTCGATTCCGCTGATCGTTGCTTCGCCTTTT
Organism: uncultured bacterium; assembly: GCA_938048925.1. Taxonomy (GTDB): domain Bacteria; phylum UBP6; class UBA1177; order UBA1177; family JAKLFG01; genus CALITV01. Next base: position 821 of record CALITV010000191.1, read on the forward strand.
TCGTTGAGCGTGATTTTTATCTCTTTGCCTCCCTCGAGGGTCACGGTGACCGCCGAGATATCATCGGTCGTTTTGCCGGGGAAGAGTGCCCGATCGCGCCATTCGCCGTCGTAGCGGGCAAAGGTGTAGCGTTCGTTGTTGGGCGAAAGATAGACCGTTCCCTCTATCGCAATCGGAAGACGGACCCCCACCGGCTGGCCGATGAGGAGCGTTTTCCCTTGGACGGTTACCTCGACCGCCTTGTCGAAGCCGTACTTTTTCTTCGTCTCGTCGTCGAGCGGCCCGATCTTTTGCCCGAAGCGGATCTTGGGCAGCGTCTCGGCGACCTTGTCGGCAAGAGACTTGTCGGCGAGCGCCCCCTCTTTTTCCTTGACAGTCCAGCGATCGCCCGACTTCACGAGCGTGGTAATCGAGTTCTTTTCGGTGTCTTTGATGATGACCTCGGTGATCTGTTCTTTCGTGAAACCGGCGAGTACCGCCTCGTTTTCCTGCGCGATGCTTTCACGAATCCGTTTCTCGTCGAGCCAGTTCTTGAATATGAATCCGCCGACGAGAAGGACGAAAACGATGAGGAGAAGAAGATTGCGTTTGTTCATGGTCTATGCCCTCCCTGCGGCTTTGGTTCTCATCATCATCCGCACGATGCCGAAAACGACGACGATGATGGGCATGAGGAGCGTGCCCAGCCAACGGATGATCTCTTTCATCGCATCGCTCACCTCGGCATCTATGAAAACATAACCCTGATTGCGCGACCGGATGCCGGCCAGTTCGTTCGAGTTGGTGAGGTAGTCCACGAGGTTGACGAAAAAGGTGCCGTTCGCTTGGAACATACGGAGATTCCGGTCGAGGATGAACTCGGGCGTTCCGATGAGGAGCACCTGTCCCGGATCGGTTCCCTTCGTGCGGAAAGACTCTTTGTCCGCCTTCTCGGGAATTTTATCGGCGCTGTAGGTGCTCGGGAAAAGCCCTTTGGCGAGCACCGCGAGGTTGAATGTCTTGAGGTCCTCGGCCTTCGGTTCCGGTATCTGATCGGGCATCGCGATCACGAAGCCCTTCTGCTCCCAACTTTTTCCGGACGAGCGTGCAACTGTTGTGTAGGTGATACCTTCTTTTTGTTCGATGTCTATGGCCGAAGCGAAGGGGAAGGCGAGCGTGCCGACTTCGCGGAGATACCCCGGCAGTTCTGATGCCATCTGCTTGTCGCCGACCTTTATCCAGAAGGGGTATGGTTGGAGATAGCGGATGTTTCCCGACGGAATGAGGGCAGGGAAGTTATAGAGATCGAGTACCATGTTGTTCTGGAGTTTCAATCCCCACGATTCGAGCAGATTTGCATAGTTGATGCGCCGCTCCTGCCCGGTCATCCCCTGCTGGAAGCGGATGCCCGATTGGAGCACAATGAGCGTCCCGCCCCCGACAACGAACTGGTCCACAAGGTATTTCTCCCAGTCGGTCAGGTTGTCGGCCTCATGGATCAGAAGAACTTTCGTTCCTTCCGGCAGTTTGTCTCCTTCTTTGATGCCGATCTCCTGCACTTCATACTGGTCGCGGAGCGCTTCGGCGATTGCGAGGGTATCTTTCGTTATCGAATGGCTCTGCGGCAGTTGACTCTGAAGTTGCATCCGCATCTGCGGATCGAGTCCGTCGGGCAGTTTGACCTCCTTGTTGAGGAAGACGATGCGATCCCGTTTCGCGCGAGAGACCTTGAGAATCGCGCTCGAAAGATCGTACTCGATATCCTTTATCCCCATGACGACCGGTATCGTTTCGTTCTTGTCCTGATAATACACGGCGATCCCCATGTAGACCGCTTGCACCTCCTCTTTGTTTTTGCCGATGACATTGATGTTGACCTTTTCGATACCGGCTTTGCGGGCATCTTCCTCGATGTTTTTGTCCTTTTCGGGTACGAGCACGGCGACCTGCACCCGTCCTTTGCCGTAGTGTTCATACTCGCTCAGGATGTCGAGAACATCGCGTTTTATCGGAAGCACGCGCGGCGGCAGGTCGTCGGAGACATAGAATTTGAGATGAACGGTGTCTTTGAGATCGGCGAGTATCTTTTTGGTCGAATCGTTGATGGTGTAAATGTTTCCCCGCGTAAGGTCGAGGCGGAAGAAGAGGTAGGAGGCGAGGATGTTAACGAAAAGCGCAATGCCGGTGACGAGCACGATAGCAACGATGGCGTCCGATTTTCGATTTTTCTTCATGGCATCCTCCTTACCACGCACGCGATTCGAGCGATTTGACATTGTAGTAGAAGAAAAGCGCGATGATGGTGAGGTAGAACAGAAGATCACGCGAGTCGATCACACCGCGGCCGATGCTCTGGAAGTGGTAGGTGAGTGAGAGGTTGCGCATTACCTCGGCGATGATGTTCGGGAAAACCGAATACACCGGTTCGGTGCCGATGATGAGGAGCACAAAAAGGATGACCGCGGTGAACAGAAACGCAGTGATTTGATTGCTCGTGAGCGAACTCACGAAGTTGCCGATCGCCACATATGATGCGGCGAGCAATATCGCTCCGAGATAGGAGGCAAAAACGGGACCCCAGTCGAGCGGACCGGTGAAAGAGACGAGAACGGGGACGAGGAAGGTAAGCAGGATCGCTACCGTAACGAAGGCGCTCCCGGCGAGAAACTTGCCGCCGACCAGTTGGATGTCGGTCGCCGGCATGGTGAGCAGAACCTCGAGGGTGCCGCTCTTGCGTTCCTCCGCCCACGACTTCATGGTGACCGCCGGAACGAAGATGAGGAATACCCACGGCATCACATCGAAAAAGGTGGTCATTGTCACGATGCCCTGCAGGAAGTAGATGCGGAAGAACAGGAAGGAGAGAATGACGAGGAAGAGGGTGAAGAAGATATAGGCGATCGCCGAGTTGAAATAACCGAGCATCTCTTTACGGAATATGGTCATGGTCGTTCTCATGCTTCGCCTCCTTCGACGAGGGAGAGGAAGGTGTTCTCGAGAGAGCGCGATTCGAGATAGATCTGCGCGACATCCCAGCCGTTCGCGGCGGCCGTTTGGAAAATGCGATACCCCACCTCGCGGTCACCCTGCGTCCTTATCCGGAAAGTGTCGGCGGAAACGCGGCTTACTGCGCCGACCCCGGGCACCGTGCCGAGCGCCTCGGCGATAGCCCGCTCCTCTTTGGCGCTCATGAACTCGATGCGGAAGATGTTGTGGCCGCTCGAGCGTGACTTGATCCCTT
>CALITV010000192.1 GCA_938048925.1 uncultured bacterium
TCGTTTACAAGCAAGGGCGTCTTGCCTATACGGCGGTGGTTCCTATGGGGGGGCGCTTCGTTACCCGTGATATCTCCATTGCTCTCAGAATGCCGCCTGCCGAGGCGGAGCGGGTGAAATGTCGTTACGGGTGCGCCGTCCCGGCCTCCGTGAGTCCGGAAGAAGAGGTGGAGGTTGCTTGCATCGGGGACGAGGAAAAGCGACTCATCAAGTCACAGATCCTCGCACAGGTCATTTCACCCCGTGTGGACGAGATACTGACGCAGGTACGCCGCCGTATGACCGAGGATCTCAAAGACCCCTTCATTTCCTCCGGCTTAGTGCTCACCGGTGGTGCCGCGAACCTGCGCTACATCAAAAACCTTGCTGAGGAAACGCTCGGTCTACCGGTGCGCATTGGCAGACCGGTTATCGCCGATGACGGTATGGGGTTCGCCGAACTTCTGCGGGATCCCGCCTATGCGGCGGCGGTCGGCATCATCTACTACCGTCTCCGGAACGGTGCCGTAGGGGAGAACGGAAACGGTTTCTTCGGTCGGATGGGGAAGTGGATTGAGAAGTTCTTTCAATAGGGAGGGCGCGATGAACCGGAACAGCGACCGTCAGATCGTGAAGATCGGCGTCATCGGCATCGGCGGGGCCGGCGGCAACGCGGTCAAACGCATGATGCAGGCGCGGGAGGCCTCCGAGAAGGATATCTTCAACGGCGTCCTCATCATGGCGGCGAACACCGATGTGCAGGACCTTGAAAGGTCGGGAGTCGAGGTGAAGATACAACTCGGTCCGAACAGGACCAAAGGATTCGGTGCGGGGGCCAATCCGGAGGTCGGGCGCGAGGCTGCCGAGGAGAGCCGCGTAGAGATCGCGAATAATCTCGACGGCCTTGACATGCTGTTCGTTACCGCCGGCATGGGCGGAGGCACCGGCACCGGTGCCGCTCCGGTCGTCGCGGAAATTGCAAAGAGCGCCGGAATCCTGACGGTGGCGGTTGTGACCACCCCCTTCAATTTTGAGGGGTCCCATCGGAGAAAAGTCGCCCGAGAAGGGGTCGAGCGCCTGCGGGGGCAGGTTGACGCCATTGTGGTCATACCGAACGAAAAGTTGGTGAGTCTTGCCGACGATTACGCCACCTGTGACGAGATGTTTCGGTGCTCCGATGAGGTACTTATCGGAGCGGTGTGCTCTATGGCCGATGTGGTTCAAAACCCTGCGACCCATCATATTGATTTCGCAGATGTCTGCGCCGTGATGGGCGGCATGGGGGAGGCGATGATCGGCGTCGGGGCGGCGGCGGGAGACAGCGCGGCGGTCGCCGCAGTGCGCGAAGCGCTCGGCAATCCACTTTTTTCCGATACGAGTATCCGGGGGGCACGGCGTGCGCTTCTCCATTTTACCGCGCCTCCACGGTTTCCCATGAAAGAGATGGTGGCGGCATGCCAGTTCGTTTCTGAACAATTGCGCGAGGACCCGCTTTTTATTTGGGGCATACGTTACGATGAATCCCGCGATACGGTGCAAGCGCTCATCGTGTCGGAAGCGGCCCCTTCCGGAATCGCGGCGCAGTCCTCCCGCCTCCAAGGCGTGACTGCCGATTCGCAAAGCCTTCTGTTCGAGATGTCTGCGGCAAGAGAATCTCGGGCGGCGACGAAGAAGCCGGCGAAGCCGGAACCGGTCGTCCCGCCGCCTGTCGCCGTCGTTTCTCCTCGTGAAGCGGAGGCGCCGGCATCCATGCCTCGTACGATCGAAGCGCCTGCCGGGGAGGCGAAGACGCGTTTCAGGGATAGGGACCCGGTGACGACGAAGGTTGACCTTTCCGAGAAGGTGCTTTTCCAACTTCCCGGTCATGTGAACGACGCCGACCTCGATGACCCATCCGTACCGGCTGTGGTGCGTCAGCAGATGCGCGCTCAGCGCGCGAAAGAGACGGCGAAACAGCAACAGGAGCCGCGCGGGGTGACGACCGTTTCCGAAGCGCATTCTGCGCCGTTACGGCTCGAGGATCGGCAGATGGAGAAGATCGCCGTTCCGGGCAAGGGTAAAAGCGAGAGAGAGAACGGACTCCCGTGAGACCCGGCGCGGTTGCCTATCTCTTTCCCGCCGGTCGCCGGACCGCCCTTTCCAACCTCGCGCCGCATTATTTTCTCGATGCCTTTCGGGAGAACTTCGGCCTTGATCTCCTGTTTGCCGATGAGGAGCGTTCGCTTCTCGATGGTAAACGGCCGAGCGAGTTTGCGGTCATCCTTGTCGGGCTCTCTTACGAAGCCTCCTTCGTAACATTCGTGCGGTGGCTGAGTTGTCACGGTATTCCTCTCTTGGCACGCGATAGACGGATGCGGACCCACCCGCTTCTCGTCGCCGGCGGTGTTGCCGCGTCGCTCAACCCGGCGCCGCTTTCCGGGATCTGCGATGCGGTGCTTCGCGGGGAAGCCGAGGCGATGCATGGTGAACTATGCGGTATCATGGATGCCCCCGAAGATGTCCGGACACGGCTCGCGTTGTCGAACCACGCTGCTACGGCGGGCAAAATGCCGTCGCCGGCGCGGGCGCCTGCGGGTTCGTTCGCGGTGAGCAGTCATCCGCTCCTTGACCAGTTTGGTAACGAATTCGGCGATCGGGTGGTGCTCGAACTCGACCGCGGGTGCGTGGGCCATTGCCGCTTTTGCGCGGCGCGACATCTCTATGGTCCGCGTCGGGAGGCCGACCGCACGCGCGTCATGGCGGCTGCCGAGAAGGCTTTTGCGCGTGGTAAGGGGATCGCTCTTCTCGGTACCGGAGTGGAGAGCGTTTTGTGGGTGGACGATCTTCTGGAGCGTGCGATCGCGGCGAAAAGGAGCGTTTCTCTCTCCTCGGTGAGGATGGCTGGGTTCACGCCCGAATTTGCGTCGCGCCTCGCGGCGGCGGGGGCGAAGACCGTTACATTGGCTCCGGAGAGTATGTGTGAAGCGACTCGCCGACGGATCGGCAAGCCGCTGCGAGAGGAAGAGTTCTTCGATGTCCTCTCGTTGGTGCATCGCCATCGTTTCAAGGTAAAACTCTATGTGATGGCCGGTCTGCCGGACACCGATCCGGTCGAGGAGGCGGAAGCGGTGGTCGCCTTTGTCGCCGAGATGAAGAAAAGGAAGATGAGTATTCCTCTTTCGCTGAGCGTGTCGCCTTTCTGTCCGAAACCGGGAACGCCTTTCGCCGGCCGGCGGTTGATGACGAAAAGAGAATATGAACGCTTTCGTAGGATCGTCCAACGAGGGTTGGGCGTCATGGCCCCGCAGGTGGCCGTTGAATGGTTCTC
>CALITV010000193.1 GCA_938048925.1 uncultured bacterium
GTCGTAGAAGGCGTATTCGCCGCAAAAGAGGTTGTCGAGTCCCAGCCCGTTGCTGAAATAGAAGTATCCTGCTCCCGCCTCGGGAAAAGGAGCCTCGATACTGTTGAGGAAGCCCTTGAACCGGACAGTTTCATAAGGCGGATCTGCGGCCGCTGTGATGAACTCAGGCGCTTCGCACTCGTCGGCACGGGGAGGAGAAATTGTTCTCGTCGCTACACGGAGTATTTCGCGCCGCAACAGATCATTGTCGTTTATCACCGGATAGTTCGCTTGGACGGCAACCGCCATCTTTATCTTAGGAAAATAGACGACCTCGCCATTATAATTGGTGAGCGATCCATTGTGCCCGTATCCCTCCCCGCCAACCGGGTCGTCATAGCGAAGAACGCCGAGGCCATACGAGACATCCCCCCCCGCAGAAACGAAAGAAAGCATTTGATCGAGCGAAACGGTGGAAAGTATCCATCCCCCGAAAAGACGAGTCGCAAAATGAGCAAGGTCGGCAACCGATGCGACGACACCACCGTCGGCCCATGCCGGGTTCTCTCCGGTGTACGGCTCCAGATGCTCGTTGGCATAGAGGTGGCCGCCAGCGAGCGTTCCCAAAAGGCCTTTCTCTTTTTCAAGGCTTGCCGTAGTTAGTTCACCCTTCTCAAAAACCTCTCGTTTGAGATATTCACCGAGCGTTATCCCGCTCACCTTTTCGACGATGCGCCCTAAGAACACATAGTTGGTGTTCGAATAGGCCCATCCCTTTCCCGGCTCGAAGTAGCGCGGCATATCGGCCGACGCAGCGATAATTTCCTCGGGCTCATCCGGCTGGGTATAGTCGCTGATACCCGAAGTGTGATTCAGGAGCATTTTCACCGTTATCCGGTCGGCAAGAGGGTAATCGGGATACCACTTGACCAGAAAATCACTTAAGTTTATTTTCTCCTCTTCTTGCAGGCGCAACACAGCCGTAGCAACGAACATCTTCGTAATACTCGCAACACGAAAAAGGTGCTCCGTTGTCAGCACCGTCTCCTTCGCGGTATCGCTCGCCCCTGCCGCTGTCGCAAAGCGCCACCCTGTCCGCCGATCATCTATGCCGACCGCCACACCGGCACCACTAGTAAAGAGCAGATGTTCCCGCAACAACAGGCCGATCCCTTGCTCGATCTCAGATCGGTCGTCATCTTCGTCGGGGAGGACATCCGCTTCAGCGGAAAAATCGGTGTCCGGAAAAATGATATCGCTCTCTGCAACGGGTTTCGACTCATGGCAAGAAACTCCCAGCAGCACCCCCAATACCGTAAGAATCGAATACCCTGCTCTGTTCTCCCGAGACATCGTCATTGCCACCTTACTCCTCTAGCGATTCTTCGATAGTGTTATTGTATCAAGGGCGATAAGCAATGCCAACATTTTTACGGGTAGCCTCGATTCCGCCGCAACTTTTTCTCGTTTTTTGTTGTCCTACCCTTATGGAGCGGAGAACGGCATACGGGGAAAGGCAATGGACCGGATGTACCGCATCTTTGCGACGGCCATTTTTCTTCGTGTCTTCATCGGGGTGTGTCTTCTCACCGACACTTTTCTGAACCATGCCCCCGACACCACACCGACACCTGCCGCCTCTATAGCAAACAACCTGCCGTAATCTCAAACATATTTCTCCCTTACCGGTTTTGCAAACCTCCTTTTTCCGTGATACAATGTCTCGAGAGGCAAAGAGTCGAGGCGTTTTTTCCTGCGACACTTCTCTCGAAACGATTGTCGAATGAACAGGAAGAGTTGTGTCGGAATGACCGATGTCGTCGAACAAGAACTGGTTGAACGAGCAAAGTCGGGAGATGTCGCCGCCTTCGAAGAACTTATTGTGTCAGAGCAATCACGGCTTTACTCCTTCGCACTCGGCATGGCAGGGGGCAACCACGCCGACGCCGCCGATGTACTCCAAGAGGCGTTCATCAAAGCATTTCTCAATATCAAACGGTTCCGCGGGGAAAGTTCTTTCGGCACATGGCTGTGGCGCATCGTGCGCAACGAGTTTCTCAACTATCGCAAGAATCTCGCCACGCGCCCTCTCGCCGCTGGCGAAAACAACCACGGTGAAATGGAAGATGTCTCCGCGCACCGTGATGTCACCGAAGAAACGATTCTCGAGGAGCGTCGCCGTCGTCTTCTGGAAACGATCGCCCTGTTACCGCCGAAGTACCGCGAGGTGTTGGTTATGATAGATCTTCGGGAGCAGGAATATGGGGAGACGGCGCAGATGCTCGGTATCTCGATGAGCGCTCTCAAGACCCGCCTTCTGCGTGCCCGAGAGAAATTATCGCTCCTTATCAGAAAAAAAAGACACCATTTTCTATAAGAAACGAGGGACACCATGAGCGCTTGCAAAAAAGTCACCGCGTTGATCGCCGCTTCGAGATCGCGCGACCTTACCGCTGATGAGGCCGGCCTTCTCAAAGAACACGCTGCCGTCTGTCGGGAGTGCGCCGAGCACCTTGCGGCGAATGAAGTAGTATCCGCTCTTCTACCCCGCACGCTCCCTCGTGAAGTATCGGTGCCTGCCGGTTTCAGTGACCGACTCCGCGAACGCCTCATCGAAAGGGGCCGCCGGTCCCGCTGGTACTCTTACCTCCCGTCGGTACGCTTTAGCCCGATGGAATTGGCTTTGGTCGCTTTCTTCGTGCTGTGCACCGCAGTTCTCGCCGTCTATTTTTCGGTGCGGGAAGATTCCCCCGAACCGCGTCTCATTACCGAGCGGATGGTCCCTGCGGAAACACCGCTTTCGATAGACCTCGAGTATCTCGCCACCCGCCACATCCCATCGGTCGTCGTCACCATCGAGCTGAGCGAAGGAATCGTGTTCCACAGCGCCTATCCCGAGGTCGCCGATGCCCGTTCCCACCAATGGAGAGGAGGCTTCGACGAAGGCATGAACACCGTTCCCTTCATGGTCACGGTGACCAAACCGGGAGTATGGGAGATACGGACCCGCGCCGACTTCGATGGATGGCGCCATG
>CALITV010000194.1 GCA_938048925.1 uncultured bacterium
ACCAGCCGCAAAAGTGACCGCATGACCCTCCGACATCCCGACATCATAGACCCGCTCCGGCATCTCTTTCTGCAAGAGGGAAAGACCGGTTCCGTCGGGCATCGCCGCGGTAATTGCTACGAGGTGACCGTTCCGCCGGAATAGCGGTGGCAGATAGCGGGAAAGGTAGTCGGTGAACCCCGATTTCGAACTCTTGTGCGGTATTCCCGTGGCACGATCGAAGGGACCGATGCCGTGGAAGAGCCGCGGATTCTCCTCCGCCGGCGCGTAGCCCTTCCCCTTCTTGGTATGGATGTGAAGCAAGATCGGCTCGTCGTTGGGTTTGATGTCTTCCAGTGTTTCTATCAATTCCCGCAGGTTATGACCATCTATCGGACCGACATACTGGAATCCGAACCCTTCGAAGAGGATGCCCGGCGTGAGCAGCGATTTCGACGATTCGAGCGCCTTGCGAATGATTTCTATGATGCGCTCGCTCCGGAAAAACGGCGGCAGATGAGAGAGCAGGCTCTTCACCTCGGCGCGCAGTCCGGCATAGGCATGCCCGGTCAACTTACGCGAGAACCAGCGCGATAAACCGCCGACCGAAGTCGAGATGAACATATCGTTGTCGTTGAGTATCGTCAGCACATGGTGCCCGAACTGCTCGATGTTGTTCATACCCTCGAACGCGAGACCGCTCGTCATCGAGCCATCACCGATAACCGCAATGACCTTACCGGAACCACCTCGCGCATAGAGCGCCTCCTTGATACCAAGCGCCGCCGATATCGAAGTACCGCCATGCCCCGTCCCAAAAAAATCGTAGGGCGATTCGCTCCGCTTGGGGAAACCGCTGATACCGCCGAAGGTGCGCAGAGTATGAAAGCGCTCTTTCCGATCGGTCAATATCTTGTAAGCATATGCCTGATGGCCGACATCCCAAACGATGCGATCCTGTTTGAGGTCGAAGACTTTGAGGAGCGCAAGGGTGAGTTCCACAGTCCCCAGCGACGGAGCGAGATGGCCGCCATTCTTGGCGCAACTTGTTATGATGAGGTCGCGCGTTTCTGCGGCGATCCGCTCGAGATCCTCGTACGAAGCACTTCGTATCCGCTCCAACATCAGGTTTCTCCTTCAGTAGAATCGCCGCCTATCGTATAGTCCGCTGCTATCCGAAGTCAAATCAAAAAAGCGTGCGAAAGCGAACGGTTACCGTTTTAGAAGACGACGCGCCATGGCGGCCGCCTGCACTGGGTCCGCGGTAATGTGACAATTGCGGAATGTGCTCACATTGCGCTCGTTGACCGTCGTGTGTTCGGTATTATAGAGGACGATCGGGGTACTTCCGAGCGCCGAATCGCTGTTTATCGCTTTGCAGAGGAAATCGGTGCGACACCAGTCGATCGCCGAATTTATCATGATAACATCGGGCTTTTCGGCGCAGAGAAGAGACAACAGTTTGAACGGCGAACAGACCACGCGCAGAGAACAATCTTCTCCCAGCGCACTCTTCACCCGTTCGATATGGTGCGGCACACCGTCAACCAGCGCGATGCGCGATCTCTCATTTTCCCAATTCATCCGGCTCTTTCTCCTCAATTGCACCACCCTCGGCAATGAGACGTATCTTTCGTTCCGCTCGTGCAAGATACTCGCGGATATCCACCGCGATACGCATCCCTTTCTCGTAAAGTTTCACCGCATCTTCGAGGTCGGTATCGCCGGAGAGTTTCTCGGCGATCTTCTCGAGTTCCGAGAACTTCGCGGCTATACCTTCTTTGCGCGCCATTGCCACAGACTCCTTTCGTCATCAATGGAGAATAATACCGTGTCGGCCAAAAAAGTCAAGCATTACAGCGAGATAGAAACTTTGCGATACAAGCCGTTACCGAAAGGAAGCGAAAAAAATGTTTAGAAACGGTTCCACATATTGAAAAACTCGTAGATACGGTAAAGATAGTCGGGATAGTCCTTTCCAAACGAGCCAAGCACCTCTTTCTTCTCCTTGCACACGAGGAACGACATCTCCTTGCCCGCGATCTTGCTGAAGAGGAATGTCTGTTCGACGCCCTGCTCGTCCACATGGAGTATCTCGCACAACTCCTCGTCCTGCGGCAAGGTGAGGTTGCAGCCGCAGTGCGGACAGAAGAAATCAACGCGGGCTCCCTTCTCCACCATGATGTTGCCTACAAGCGGCCTACCGCCGAAGGCATCCTGCTGGTGATTGAGCTCGAACATGCTTTCTGCTGAGAAGTGCCTTCCCGCGAGCACCCCTTTGAGCAGAAGCTTTTTGGTCTCGGCGTTGTAGAGCGATCTTTTACACTGGGGACAGCGGTAATCGGTCATCATCGTTTTCCTCCCTCAGAACGGTCCGACATTTTCATTGTAAGACATGCGCTGCTATGGCGCAAGGAAAAAAGTGTTTCTTCTTTCGATTTGCCTTTTTTCTCTCCCGCGTTACACTGCCGTTACGAAAATGTGAGGTAAGAACACCTTTCCATGAAACTGGTCATCCAGATACCCTGCTACAACGAGGAGGATAGCCTCCCCACAACGATTGCCGACCTGCCGAAGAAGATCACGGGAATCGACGAGATCGCCGTCCTTGTCGTGGACGACGGATCAACCGACGACACTGCCGTCATCGCCCGATCGCTCGGTGCTACGGTCGTGAGACACACCAAGAACCGGGGCCTCGCCGCCGCCTTCATGACGGGGATCCACGCCGCACTCGCGATGGATGCCGATATTATCGTGAACACCGACGCCGACAACCAGTATCGTGGAGAACACATTCCAGACCTCATCAGACCAGTACTCGAAAAACGCGCCGACATGGTCGTCGGCGTCCGCCCGATCACCCGTATAGAACACTTCTCGCTCCTAAAGAAAGTCCTCCAGCGGGTCGGCAGTGCGGTGGTGCGTCTCGCATCGGGAACCTCGGTCGAGGATGCGCCGAGCGGTTTTCGCGCCCTCTCGCGCGAAGCAGCGCTCCGCATCACCGTATTTTCCGACTACTCCTACACCCTCGAAACCATCATCCAATGCGGGCTCAAAAATCTCGTCGTCGCGACCGTTCCGGTAACCGTGAACCCTCCAACCCGCCCTTCGCGCCTCTTCCGCTCCACCATCGGATATGTGTGGCGCTCGGTACTCACCATCGGCCGCATCCTCCTTCTCTACCGCTCGTTCCGGTTCCTCGCACTGGCCGGTGGTATCATCTTCACTGCCGGCTTCGTGCTGGGCCTTCGCTTCCTTTTCTACTTTTTCCTCGGCCAAGGCGACGGTCACATCCAGAGCCTCCTCCTCGGTGCCGTTCTTCTCATCACCGGCTTCCAGACCTTCCTCATCGGTATCATCGCCGACCTCATTGCAGCAAACCGCAAGATGCTCGAAGAAATACAATATCACCAACGACGCTCCACCTTGATTTGTCGCGATGAAGATAGCTCTCGTCGGTCCTGATCCTCGTTTCAAAGGTGGCATCGGCCAATACAACCATTTTCTTGCGCTCGAAGCGCTTCGCCAAGAACACGAACTCCTCTTCGTCGGTTTTGAACGACAATACCCAAAATTCCTTTACCCCCCAAGGAGGGGAGACACGGCGGCCTCAGCGTGCCGGGGCGACCACGCGATGCCGCTGAGCGAGCATTGGGGAAGCGATGCGGCGCGCACGGAAGACACGGCGGCCAATTATACGGTCGAACGACTGCTTTCCTGGACTCGCCCTTTCTCATGGATTGCCGCGGCAAACCGCATCGCGGCCTTCTCCCCCGATGTCATTGTCGTTCCGTGGTGGACCCTCTTCTGGTATCCGTGGTTCGCCCCTCTCCTCGACCGTCTCGCCTCCGTACCGCGCGTTGTCATCGCCCACAATGCCACCGACCACGAACAGCAGGGAATCCGTGGCCGACTCTCCCGCTGGGCCGCATCCCGCATCTTCCGGCGCGCCAACCGCGTCATCGTTCAATCGGCAACCGAAAAAGAACAAGTCCTCCGCATGGGAGCACAAGAGGCGATCATCGTCCACCACCCGGTGTATCCCCATTTCTCATCGAACATCTCCCGCGAAGAAGCCCGTACCCGCCTCGGCATCCCGCAAACCGCAACGGTCTTTCTCCTCTTTGGCACCATCCGTCCCTACAAAGGTGCCGACCTTTTCGCCGACGCCGTTGCATCGCTCCCGCGCGACATCATCGGCGTTATTGCCGGCGAAATATGGGATAAACGCCTCGGCCTCATCCTGAAACAAAAGACAGAAACCACATCCAACCTCATGCTCCTCGACCGCTACTTTAGCCACGAGGAAGGCGCCGTCCTTTTCGCGGCTGCCGACACCGTGGTCCTTCCCTACCGGAGCGTCACCGGATCGG
>CALITV010000195.1 GCA_938048925.1 uncultured bacterium
AACCGCCTGCGCCCATGTACAGTAACTCTGGTTGTCACACTCGGGGTAGATCTGGGGCACCATCTGTGTCCACTCCAGATTGGTAGCGTCGTCCCGTATCACATCGGTAGTGACGAAAGAGAAACTCTTATAGGCGTTTCCGTAATGCGCATCCTGACCGTAGAAGGCTTTTCCGGGGGTGGGACAGGTCTCGAAAACATCTAAGTCATCATAGCAGCCCATCTGGCCCGTATCGACCACATAGGTACCTTTGAGGTAACAACCTCCGCTGGTATTGAAGTCGTAGTCTTCGCCGCCGACACACACGTCTCCGCCATTGACACAGTATGCCGTCTCATAGCCATCGCAGAATGCGTTGCAGGGGGCAAGACCGTTGCTGTAAAAGGTTTCGATTTCCCAACAGTTTTTCATACCGCCGTCACATATTTCGTTTTTCTCAGGCTCGAGCACACCATTACCGCAGATCGGGACAACCGGTACATCGTCGTCTGGTACCACACTATCGTCGGCTTCGAGAACATCGTCATCAGAAGCCGGGATATCGTCATCGGGAACCCAGCGCACGCCGCCGGTAAGGGTTCGGTTGCCGAGCGGTGCATCGGCGGTTATCTCGGCGTCGAGTAGACCGGTGTCGGTGTGAAGGGTAAAAAGTATCTGCATGTTGCCGAATTTCTGGGTGTCATTGTCCCAGTAGGTGTACAGCCCGGTGTAGGTATGACCTGAAAAGCCCCCTCCTTCGTGCGACATATAAAACTCGGCATACTGGTTGAGACTGATGTCCAATCCGTAGGTTCCCTCCCGCCCGTTGTAGAAAATGGAGATGTGATGAACGCCTCCCTCGAAATCCCATTCACCGACCAAATCCTGCGGATCGAGGATGACATCCTCATCGGGCGACTCATCGGTAGTCTCGTCAGCGACCTCGTCCGTGAGTTCGTCAACTGTCTCGTCAGCGACCTCGTCGGGTTTCACCACATCGTTGTCGGAGGGCTTTTCCTCGGTTTGGTCGTCGCCGACAACGAGCCCGTCCTCATCGGACACTATGCCATCCTCGTCGGTCACCGCACTCCCCTCGACAACATAAACAGCAAACGGCGAAAAATGTTGCGCCTGCCCCATGATCGGGTCACCTGCCGCCGCGGCCATGATCGGGTCCCCCGCCATGATCGGGTCGCCTGCCGCGGTGACCATGATCGGGTCGCCCGCCGCCGCCGTCCCCACAGCGTAACCGCCTTCCCCATAGCCTGCCGAGTGCCATGCACCGTCGCGTTCGACTGCAAGAACGGCGATTTTGCCGGATTCCTTTGCCGTATCGAGTTTTATCGTCATCGTGACCGGTGCGTTGAACTTGAGCCCGTCGGGGCCAAACTTCCACACGGCACTGAAGAGTTTATCCTTTTCGGGATAATCGCTCTTGTTCTTTTTCTCGATCGTTATCTCGGTATCATGCTCGAGCGCCCCGGCCGGTATCTCGACCTTCGCGTCGCCCGACGGTGTCTCGACCGTCCCTCCCTCCGCGGCCTTGACGAGTTTCTTTACCGATTCCGAATCCTTCTTCCCGCCGTCACACCCAAAAGCGAAAAGCAAAAGGGCGCACGTCGCCAACACCGTCATCATCGTTCTCATGCTCATCTCTGTCTCCTTCTTAAAAGAGTTTGCTCGACACCTCGAAAAGAAACATATCGAAAAAAAAGTAAAAAGCAATGCATGAAAGACCGTTTCTGTCCGTTTTTATTCACCGGGAGTTGACAGCTCGGCAGTGCCCTATAGAGTAACAAGCATGGATAACCTATCCTTCACGAATCACGGCGACCTTGGCGCGCTTGCCGAACAGGCGCAAACCGCCGACGCCGACCGCATCGCCGCACGACTCGGCACCGAGCACCTCTCGCTCGAGGATTTCGCCATACTCCTCTCCCCCGCCATGAGCGACGATCTCTTGCAGCGCATGATGAACGAGAGCGCACGGCTTACCCGCCTCCGTTTCGGCTACGCGCTGTCGCTCTACATCCCGCTCTACTACGACAACCGCTGTGTGAACCGGTGCGACTACTGCGGGTTCAATGCAGATAACCATCTTCCCCGGCGTTCGCTTTCGCCCCGCGAGATACGGGAAGAGGCAACCGCCATTCGGGCGCAGGGATTCACCAACCTGCTCCTCGTCGCGGGCGAGCATCCCGAAAGTGCCGATCCGCAGTTTCTCGTGCCGGTCATCCGCGACCTCCATGACATTGGCTTCCGTTCCATCTCCATCGAAATCGCCCCTCTCTCCGAAGAAGCGTACCGCACGCTCGTCACCGAGGCGCATCTCGACGGCCTCTATGTCTATCAGGAAACCTACGATCCCATCGCCTATGCCGAGCACCACAGGGGCCCCAAAGCCGATTACCAGTGGCGACTTGCCACGCCGGAACGGGGGGCGCGTGCGGGCATCCCCAAGATAGGAATCGGCTTTCTGCTCGGTCTCGGGGATTGGCGTTTCGACGCGATAGCCCTCGCCGCCCATCTCCTTTTCCTCCAAAAACACCACTGGCAGGCCGAGTTTTCGCTGAGTTTTCCCCGGATCCGCACCGCTGCCGGTGTGAGCGGCGGTCCCCGGCCGGTATCCGACCGCGATTTTGTTCAACTGGTTTGTGCGCTCCGGCTTCTCTTTCCCGTTACCCCGATGTCGCTTTCGACGAGGGAATCGCCCGCCTTTCGAGACATGATCATCCCGTTCGGATTTACCAACATCTCGGCCGGAAGTTCGACCGCTCCCGGCGGTTACACGGCTAAAGGAACCGATCTTGCCCAATTCGATGTGGTGGATGATCGTCCGCCATCGGCAGTAGCAGCAGCACTCAAGGCACGCGGCTTCGATCCGGTGTGGAAGGATTGGGAGTAGACGCCCGGCGTGCTTTTTCTATCACCCCTTCCCTCACGAGGAGAAGGGCCATCTGTCGCGCCAACTCCCGGTTTCCCCGCGGCGTCATGTGGATGAAGTCGTAGAAGATATCGTCGGGTACCCCATCGAAGATATCGGAAAAATCACGAAACGAACGAAAGTTGCGACGCAACACCTCTTGCCGCACCGCCGCGAGTGCTGCCAACGAAAAAGCACCGTAATGGGGATAGATCGTATCGAAAATCTTGAGTGCCGACGATTCGAGCGGGGAGAGAGGATTCTTATAGACCGCATTGGGCATGAAAACGAACAGGGGCGTGACACCGCGCTCTTCGAACATGCGCGCCGCCCGCTCCATATCATCGGAGAAGCGGCGGCCGAAATCGGCCGCGCGATCGGCAAAATCAGGCGGAAGAAAGGTCCCAAAAGCCTCCCCATATACCGCCGGTTCGGGGAGCACACCGCGCTCACTTTTGATTGCAGTGGCAACAAGGCGGGTGATACGGAGGTAATCAATCCATGTCTTCCGGTAAAAGGGTTGTAACGCCTGCAGTTGCTCCTCGTTGAACGGGCCATCGTGGGTAAACGGCTCATGCGGCCGATACCCCCACACATAGGCATAGTTGACATCGGCGCCGCCGGCATAGAAGACAATGAAATCGGGTTGAATCTTGTCGAAAAGTCGCTCGACGAGCGCGCTGTCCCGCTGGAGATCGTATCCCTCGATACCAAGGTTATAGACCCTGAAACGGCAGGAGGGGCACTCCTCTTGGAGGAGTCTCTCCACCAGCGCCGGCATGGTCTGGTCATCGGGAAAGTAGAGCCCGTACGAGATCGAAGCGCCCGTAATGACGATGCGATACTCCCCCGGTACCTTCGGTGTCACCTCGGCACCGCGAAAACCCTCACTGTTGATGGAGATGTACGGTG
>CALITV010000196.1 GCA_938048925.1 uncultured bacterium
TTCGGGCGACACTCGGCATCGGCAAAACACGCCCGGCCGAGAACGAATGGCATCACCTCTCTCTCATGCGCGAGGACCTTGTCCTCGCCCAAGCGGGCTTCACGGCGCTCGACGAGAAACTACGCCGTTTCTGTCGGCTCCTCGCGACGGCGATTCCCTCTTCTTCCGATCCGGCGCGCCGGGTCAAGCCGGTGACATCCACCGTAAGCCGACATCTCTCGGCGATCGTCGAGAAACTCTCGCTCGCCCTGCGTGAGGAAACGCTCCCCGTCTTCTTCGACCCCGATCTCGAAGTCGTCATCGCCCTCGAATCTCTCAGCATACCGGCGATCATCCTCGGGCCGACCGCTGAGAAGGTCAGCCGAAAACGGGTTGCTTTTCTCATTGCGTCGCATCACTTCCTTGCCGCATCGGGAGCGACCGAAGGAAGCGGCAGAAACGCGGTGGCGGCGCTCGTGGAACGCATTGAGGGGATTATGCGCCTTTCGGCGAAAGAGCGTTCCGCCTTCCTGCAGACCATACGCCGAAAGAAGAATCAGGAAGAACTGGGCGCGCTCATGGAAGAACTCGGGGCGCCGGCCGCTTCGCTTCTGAAGACATTCGGCGAACGCCTCTTTCTCGCTTCGCTCCTCTCGGCGTTCACCATCATCCCCGACCCTATGCAGGTCTGCGCTTCTGCGGACGAATCGCCAGCCCACCTCGAAGTCCCCGATTCGGCCGTTGCGAACGCCTATTCCCTTGCCGTAGCAACCTTTTTCGAATAAGACATCCCCCATGGAACGGATCAAGGTACATCCCGCAACCCCTCACAAACGGTCTATCGAGATGATCGCGGCGACGCTCGACCGCGGCGGCGTAGCGCTCGTCCCCGGCGACACCTCTTATCTGCTCGTCGCCCGGATCGGCAAGAAGAGCGCCATCGAGAAACTGAACCGCATTAAGGAGCGGACCAAGAAGTTCTACTCGGTCATGTTCCGTGACTTTTCCGAACTCGCTCGCTACGCCGAGGTCACTGACGCGCAGTTCGCTCTCATAAAACGCTTTCTGCCGGGTCCTTACACCTTCATCCTGCCGGCGAGCCGCGAGGTGCCGAAGATCATGCTCGAGAACCGCAAGGAGATAGGCATCCGGATTCCCGACAGTCCGCTCATGTGTGAAATCATCGCCGCCTGCGGCGCACCGATCATCGTTTCCACCGCCGGTAGCGGAGAAGATGATTTCTTCACCGACCCCGAGAACGACGAACCATCATGGCTTCATTTCGTTGACATCCTCGCCGACGGCGGATACCTGCCTGCAGAACTGACGACCATTATCCGTCTTGAAGGAAACAGTTACGAAGTGGTGCGCGTCGGCAAGGGGCAAGTGGACTATTTCTCATGAAGTTCCTCTCGATAGCGGCGTTCTTTCTGGCGTGCGCCTGCGCCGCAACGGCGGAACAGCGGCGCATACTCATAACCGAACCGATCGTCATCACGCCGCGGGGCGCCCCCGAACGCGAGATTCCTCCGGCTGAACGCGACTACCACCGCCTCTTCGAACAGGCGAACGACGCGTTCGACGCGGGTGACCTCGACACCGCTGCGCGTATCTATCACGACATTCTCGCCCATAACCCCGCCTATGCCAATGTTCCCTATTGTTATTACAACCTCGGGCTCATCGCGTTCAAGCGCCGCAACTACGAAGAGGCCGAGGGACATTTCAAGGCGGCGTACCTTCTCCTCGGCGACACACAGGACAAAAGCGATGCCCTTCTTCTCCGCTCTCACTGTCTCGCCCGACTCGAACGATGGCAGGAGATACCGGACATCATAGACGAAGCGCTTTCGGGAGACCTCGCCGCAATATCGCTCGACGCGCCGGTCGCGCGCGAGATACTTCTGCGCCGTGCCGAGGCAATCGCTCTGCTCGGAAGACCGGACGAGGCGCGCACCTCGGTCCAGCGGATACTCTTCGGCATCCGACGCGAACATCCCCGCGGCGAGACCTTCTTCATCCCCGAGTTCGCCATGGCGAATTTCATCATGGGACGCACCTTCGTCGCCGAGTTCGCCGCTCTGCCGTTCGAAGCGACGCTCGATCGTCTCACGGAGAAATGCCGCCTCATACAGAACGCCCAACAGTGGTTCCTCGAGACGATACGAGTCGGCGTGATATATTGGACCAATGCCGCCGCATACGAACTCGCGTCGCTCTACCGGACACTGTTCGACGAAATGAACCGCCATCCGGTCCCCTCCGAACTGATCACCGAAGAAGAGCGCACCATCTATCGCTGTGAACTGTGGGAAAAGACGGCCGGGCTCCTCCGCAAAGCGCGGCGCACCCTCACCGGAAGCATCGAGAGCGCAAAACGGATACACGAACACAACGAATTCATCGAAGAGAGTCTGCGCCTCCTCGTCGAGGTGAACGCCGCGTATGCCGAGAAAGAGTCCCTTTGTCGTCCGAGAGGAACCGACCATTGAAAATCCCGCGCAACACCGACATTGCGATTCTGTTCGTCGGCATTCTGGCCTACTTCGGCTATCTGACAACCGCTGTCTTCGTCCTCCAACGGGGACACGGATATGGGCTCTATCTCTTCACGCCGCTCTTTCTCTACACGATTTTCCGGGTGCTCAGCGCCCGCATCAAGAAGATGTCTTTCCTCCTCGCCCTCTATCTTGCGATCCCCTTTTTCATTTCGGTCCATCTCTCGCTCATCGACGCCGCGCCGGCGTGGGAGGTGACCGGTTTTCTCCCTCTACCGGTGCTCCTTTCCTTCTCCTTCAAATCGGAAAAGAGCAGTTCTCCTCTGTTCACCTCACTGTTGCTTCCCGTTTACGCGATCTTCTTCGTATTAGCGTTCTTCTTTCCCGCCGTTCATTACCTCTCGCGCGGTGAGATCGTTGCCTCCTTACAACTGATGTCGGCCATCTACTCTCCGGCGCTCGCCGCCTCGACCGCCATCGTATTCCTGCGGTTCGTATTCGAAACCGCCGCACTCAACATCGTCCTTAACAACTTCCGAATCTTCATTCACGGCGCCCGTATCCGGCGGATCATTTTCGACTCTCCGCGATTCCTCTCGCTCACACATGCCCATTTCTCGGGTATCGTGACCGCCGAAGGGGTATCGCGCGAGGAGTTTCTCAAGAAGGTGAACGCTCTCAACAAGGAGTTCGCCGCCTCGAGCGAGAACAGCGACATCATGCGGCGCGACGCGAAGTTCAGCCGAGCGATGCCCGATGGCACCGAGTTGACGCTCGGTACGCTTTATCTTCTCCTCAAGAAGGAACGATTCTCCGCCGAACGGCTCGCCCTGCCGCCGAACTTCGAGACAAAATCATATGTAGCACTCGCCGAGAACCGGCAGATCATCGGCTATTACATCATCGAGAAGTTCGATGCAGCAGCGAACAAGACGATGCTCGCCGTTCTCAAGCAACGCTACGGTATCGAACCGATCATCGTCGGTCCTTCGGACGACGACTATCCGGCGGCCACCTCGATCGCGCGCCTCGACGAGTTGTCTCTCGCACACGACGACCTGATCGTCACCGAAACGATACCCGCCCGGCTGCTCCCCTCCATCGTGGCGCTGTGGGGCCCGCAAAAAAGCGATGCCGCTGATCTCTACATCGCCGAACCGGCGCTCCTCAACCTCATGAAACTCGTTCTCATCCTCGGCACCGTGCGGGTCCGGCTCTATCGTGCGGTCGCGATTACCTCGGCTCCCTTCCTTCTGCCGCTCTTTCTTTCGATCTACGGGCTACACATACCCCAGATAAACGCGATCGCGGTTATGTTCCTCATCGTGCTCACCATCACGCAGGCGTTCCGGAGCGTGAAGGCGGACTAGTGCCCCGCCAGATACCGCTCG
>CALITV010000197.1 GCA_938048925.1 uncultured bacterium
AGGGCTACTCCCCCGATACCGCCGGCTTCATCCAAGCGCTCCGCGAAAAGAACGGTGAGGCGGCACGGCTGTTTCTCGCGGTAGGCATCGAGCCAAACAGCGCCGACGAGGTGGGCCGCACGGCGATCGCCTACGCCGCAATGATGAACGACATCGCGCTCATGGAAGAACTCGTGAAACGGGGGGCGGAGATAGATCGCATGGACCATGACGGCCAGACACCCCTCATGGCGGCACTCATCGCCAAAAGCGACGACGCAGCCCGCTGGCTCGTGAAGAATGGGGCGACGGTCAACCCCAAAACGCCGGGGGGTCTCACACCGCTCATGCTCGCCTGTAACATCGGGCGGAAAGACAACCCGCTCATGGTGGACTTCCTCATCGAAAAGGGGGCCGATGTGAACGCGCGTGACGCGATGGGACGCACACCGCTCATGTATGCCGCAGGCAAGATACGGAAGCGGAGCATCGAGATACTGGTGGCGAAAGGAGCCGATGTGAATGCCCGTGATAACGAGGGACGGCATGTGCTCTTCTATCTCACCGGCGAGGGAGAACGGGAGGCGCGCGACGAGATCGTCACTTTCCTCAAGCAAAAAGGAGCGAAAGATGAAGAGACGACAAGACCATAGGAGGAACAACATGGATCCGGTACGCGTATTGTTCGTTTGCACCCACAACGCGGCGCGCAGTCAGATGGCCGAGGCCTTTTTGAACCATCTGGCCGACGGCTACGCCATCGCCGAGAGCGCCGGCCTCGAGCCGGGAGAACTCAATCCCTACGCCGTCAAGGTGATGGCCGAAGTGGGGATCGACATTTCCAAGAATGCAACCAAATCGGTCTTCGACCTCTACAAAGAGGGACGACTCTACTCGTATGTCATCACCGTTTGTGCACCCGACGCGGCCGCCCGCTGCCCGATATTTCCCGGCTATGTGCAACGGCTCAACTGGTATTTCCCTGACCCCGCCTCGTTCGAGGGAAGCGAAGACGAGATACTCGAGAAGACGCGCCAAGTCCGCGACATGATCCGCGACGGCGTCGAGGAATTCGTCAAAATGATCAAAGTTCAAAGGGGGCTGTGATCGTGTGGTGGGATAGACTCGTTCTCGGCATCTATACCGCTGCAATCCTCTTTTTTATTGTAACGGTCCCGCTGAACGGCACTCCCGACACGGTAAGCGGTGCAACCAAGAAAGGGGCGCTCGTTCTCCCGAAGGACGGAGCAACCTATACCGTCATCGGCGAGGTATGGGGAATTCGCAACTTCGTCATTCGCTACCACGGACGCCTCTATCGCGGCGGGCTCATCGAATCGGAAAAGGCGATCGACTTCCTCAGACATCGCGGCATCACCACCGTTTTCTCAATTGCCCCCACCGACACCGAACGACAGGTACTCAAAACGGCAGGTATCGAACTGATCGAGATCCCCTTCGAAAAAAGCGGAGTCCCAGCAGCGGTGTTCGACCGCTTCATCGCCGAAGCACAAAAGCGCTCCGGCCCGCTCTATGTCCACTGCATCGGCGGCAAACAGCGGGGCGGCATCCTCGCCGCCGCCTACCGTGTCACAGTTGAGAATTTTACCCTCGAAGAGGCGCTTGCCGAATTCCTCGCCCTCGGCGGCAGCGAAAAAGAGGATGCCGCCCTCATCGCCTCGCTGAGAGAATATCTGGAAAAGAAGAAGTAGCCGCGCGGCCCGCTCTAATCCAAACGCACCCTGCAGAGAATTCGGAGCAAACCGACCGGCCAATTCGGTCCAAACTTGCCGGGTAATTCGGTCAAAGTGGCCACCCTCTTCTGAGGTGTCAGCCAACCAGCATAAATTGCGAAGGGAGCAAAACGGACTAGACTGACGTACCTCCTCTCGGTAAGATTTTAGATGTCTTGATTCGTATCCTTGACCAACTAACCTCAGGGGGGGGTACGATGGTCGGGGTTCGCCCCATCTAAAACTTTACCGAATAACTAGCACCGCCCCCTATGACCACCGCGCTCTTTAGAGGAGAAAATCAAGTACCGCCGAGGCGGCGGAAAAGATGAACGAATCGTCGAGATACGGCTTTACCTCGGCGAGCATCTTTTTCGACCAAAGAAAACGGACAATATAGGCGGCAAACACCGTAAGAAGCGACGCCTTCACGAATCCGGCGACGATACCGACGCCCTTGTTGATGCTTCCCACCGTGCCTTCGCTTGACTCGATGATGCCTTTCATGACCCAAACGGCAAACCACGACGCGACGAGATAGACCGCGACGAAGGCAACGACGAAGGCACCGTTCGCCGCGGGTCCGAACACGAGAAATGCCGATTTTACCGATGGCAGGAGGAACAGTACCATGAGAGCGACCATCACCGCCACCTTGATGATTTCGCGGAACCCACCGGCGAGATAGCCGGCGATCATCGCGAGCACAAAGATGACGGTGCAGATAAGATCAACCATTTCTGAATCTCGGCAGAAAAATACGGGGGACCGTCGCCGATCCCCCGCAAAAACGACCGCTATCGGTGAAAACGCTCATTTCTCCTTTTTCTTCGCGGCATCTCTCTTTGCCGGCGTTTTCTCTTCCTTTTTCGTTTTCGTTTCTTTATTTTCCTTCGGCTCTTTCTTCGACGCCGTCGTCTTGTTGGCCGCCGGAGCCTTCGCGACGACCGGTTTCTTCGTCTTGGCGGTCTTTTTCTCCTCGGAGGCATCCTCTATCGGCTTGCCGGTGAGCACTTCGGAAAGATACTCGATGATCGCGGTCGGTGCCGCGTCACCGCGACGGAATCCGAGTTTTATGAGACGGGTGTAGCCGCCGGTGCGCCCTTCGAATTTGGGAGCGATCTCGTTCATCAATTTGGGGATGAGCGACTCCCGTTCCGACTTGATGTATTTGGTCAACTGCACATAAGCCGCGTGGGTGCGTCGTTTCGCAATGGTGATCACACGGTCGGCAAGTCGTCGCAACTCTTTGGCGCGGGCAAGCGTCGTTGTGATGCGGCCATGCTTAACAAGCGACTGCAAGAGACCGGTGAGCAACGCTTCGCGCTGATCGGTTGGACGGCTGAGCCGCCGGTTGTCCTTCCTATGTCTCATGAACGCCTCCTACTTGCCTTCCTTTTCTCGTTTTTTCTCCAACTGCTCAATGATCCGCTGATCGGGGAAGTTCGGTAGTTCCATATTGAAGTGGAGCCCCATATTGAGCAGAATCAACTTTATCTCATTGAGCGACTTACGACCGAAGTTCTTGGTCTTGAGCATCTCGGCCTCGGTCTTCTTTACCAGATCACCGACATAACGGATACCGGCGTTCTTGAGACAGTTGTAGGCGCGCACCGAGAGATCGAGGTCGTCTATCGTCTTGTAGAGGTTCCAGTTGACCTCCTCTCCGCCCTCGCCGCCGCGCATCTCGTCGTGTTCTTCGATGGTGAAGTTGATGAAGAATTTGGTATGCTCTCGGAGGATCATCGCGGCATAGGCGATCGCATCGCGCGCCGTCACTGCACCGTCGGTTTCCACCTCCATCGTGAGTTTGTCGTAATTGAAACTATTTTTGACGCGGGCACCCGTGATGGTGTAGTTGACGCGGGTGACGGGAGAAAAGAATGCGTCGAGCGGAATGAAGCCTTCGCTGTATAGTGACGGATCGTGATCCTCCGATGCGACATAGCCGCGCCCCGACATCACCAGCAGTTCCATTTCGATCTCGGCGCTACTGTCCATTTCGAAGAGGTAGAGGTCCTTGTTGAGTATCTTGAGCGCGGCGGTCTCGGGAATGTCACCGGCGGTCACCTTTCCCTTTCCCTTGCGGCGCAGAACAAGGTGATGCATTTTGTCCTCGTGCGCAAGGAAACGGATCTGCTTGAGATTGAGAAAGATGTTGACCACATCCTCCTTGATACCGGGAATGGTCGAAAATTCGTGCTCGACCCCCTTGATCTTGACCGCGACGATGGCCGATCCGCGGATGGAGGAAAGAAGGATACGGCGCAGTGCGTTACCGAGTGTCATACCGTACCCTTTCATGAGTGGCTCGCATACGAATTTGCCGTATGTGCCGCTCTCGTTTTGGTCCACCACCCGCACTTCTTTGGGCATAATCAGTGTTGTCCAGTTCGAGCGATACATCCCTCGCACCTCGCGTATTACTTGGAATAAAGTTCGACGATGAGATTTTCTTTGATATCCGGCGGGACATCGGCACGTTCAGGTTCGCGAAGCACGACCCCCTTGAAGGTCTCCTTCTCGAGCTGAAGCCACGCCGGAATGGGAGCGCGTTCCCCGGCATACTCGATGGCTCCCTTGAAGACCGCACTGTTGCGGCTTTTTTCCTTTACAGCGATGATGTCCCCCTTCTTCACGATATAGGATGGTATGTCCACCGTTTTCCCATTGACGGTAAAATGACGGTGGTTAACGAGTTGGCGCGCCTGCATACGGCTCGCCGCCATGCCGAGACGATAGACGACATTGTCGAGACGCCGTTCAAGCAAACTGAGCAGGTTCTCGCCCGTCGCCCCCTTCATCCTCGAAGCGCGCTCATAGAACAGCCGGAATTGGTTCTCAAGCAGGCCGTACATGCACTTGACCTTCTGTTTTTCGCGCAACTGAATACGGTAATCGGTAACGCGTTTTCGTTCCTTGCCATGCTGGCCGGGACCGTAAGGCCGACGCTCGAACGCGCATTTGCCGGAATGGCACCGTTCTCCTTTCAGAAAGAGTTTCACTCCTTCTTTTCGACAAATCCGGCAACTGCTTTCTCTGTACTTCGCCAAAGCTTCCTCCTTTTAGAGCAAAAGTTTACGCTTGCGATCCGTTCGTCACACTCTTCTACGCTTCGCGGGACGGCACCCGTTGTGCGGTATCGGCGTGATATCACGAAGCAACATGATGTTGTATCCGGCATTTCCGAGCCCACGGATGGCCGCCTCACGCCCGTTCCCCGGCCCTTTCACATATACGCTGAGCGAGCGAAGGCCGTATTCCTTGGCCTTTTTGCCAGCATCTTCTGCCGCCATCTGCGCCGCATAAGGAGTGCTCTTCTTCGACCCACGGAAACCTTTGAGACCGGCGCTCGACCACGCGAGGACATTGCCGCTCACATCGGTGATCGTGACGATGGTGTTATTGAACGAGCACTGGATGTAGGCCAACCCCGTCTGTATGTTCTTTCTGGTCCTCTTTTTCTTTTGCTCAGCCATAACGCCCTCCGACTACTTTTTCTTCATTATGTTGCGACGGCGTCCTTTGCGGGTACGGGCATTGGTATGAGTCCTTTGACCGCGTACAGGAAGGCCCTTGCGGTGCCGGAGACCCCGATAGTTGCCGAGATCCATGAGCCGCTTTATGTTCATGATCGTCTCTTTGCGAAGATCCCCTTCTATCGTGTAATTCTTCTCGAGGACATCGCGTATCTTCGCCGCCTGCGCTTCGCTGAGGTCGTCGGTTTTTACATTAACATCAATCCCCGCCTCCGCAAGAATCGAACGAGCGCTCGACCTGCCGATTCCATAGATGTAAGTCAGCGCGACCTCCATCCGCTTTTTCCGAGGAAGATCAACTCCCGCGATACGAACCAAGACACACCTCCTGATCTAGTTATGTGCCGACATTATCCTTGCCGTTGCTTGTGCTTCGGGTTTTCGCAGATGACCCGCAATACCCCTTTTCTCTTAATGATTTTGCACTTCGAGCAGATTTTCTTGACCGAAGATCGTACCTTCATGTGTTCACCTCTCTTCCACAGAAGTCTTCATGCGATGAATGATCCTGCCGCGGGTGAGGTCGTACGGCGAAAGTTCCACCTGCACCCGATCGCCCGGCAAGATTCTGATGAAATACTTCCTCATCTTGCCTGATACATGGGCCAATACCTGATGCTTGTTCTCAAGTTCAACCCTGAACATGGCATTCGGCAACGCCTCCACTATGGTTCCCTCGAGAACAATGCCTTCTTCTTTAACCATGGCCTTCAGTTTCTTCTCTTCTGCAAATCGGCGAAAGGTTTCATCTGTATCAGTTCTTCGAAAATCACCCCGGCTGTGCGCGCGCCGTCAATCTCGAAGAAACGTTCCTGTTCCTCCGCAGCAATCCTCTCGATCATCGGTTCGGTCAACGAGCGGTATTCGGCGAGCCGCTTCTGAATGGCCGTTTCGTTGTCGTCGGAACGACGCACGAGGACACCCTTCCGACACTGCGGGCAGGTCCCCCCTTCTTCCGCATTGTCTCTCCCCGCCGTGAACGGCGCAAAACAGCCATTGCAGACGAGTCGTCCGGAAAGTCTCCGAAGCACGAGCGTATCTTCGACCGTGAAATAGAGAAAAAGATGAGAGACGCCCTTTTCGGCGAGGTAGGATTTGAGAAGTTCATACTGACCGATCGTACGGGGGAATCCGTCAACGAGGAAGAGCGCCTGACCAACCGGCGTCTGGAGATGTTCCGCCGCATCACGAAAAAGGTCCATGACGATATCGTCCGAGACCAGTTTCCCCGCATTGATAACCTCTTTCACCTTCTTCCCGAGAGGGGTACCACGCGCGATATGATCCTTGAGAGCATCGCCGGTCGAAAAAGTGCGGCCTTCGAATCTCTCGAGCAGAAGCCGTATCTGGGTCCCTTTGCCCGACGCCGGCTTGCCGAGGAAGAAAAGGTATCGGTACGACGGAGTCATCGGCGGTCACCTGCTCCTGCTCTTCACCAAGGAGCCTTTTCCTCCGATGGAGAAGCCTTCGTAGTTGTTGCTGATGAGATACGATTCTATCTGCGAAGCGGTATCCATAGCGACACCGACAACGATGAGTATCGAAGTACCACCCATATAAAAGGGGAGCCCCATCTTGTTACGGAGCAAGTCAGGGATCAGACACACCGCCGAAAGGTAAATGGCTCCTCCGAAGGTGATCTTGGTGAGCACCTTGTTGATGTAGTCCACCGTCTCTTTGCCGGGACGGAAACCGGGGATATAGCCGCCGTTCTTGTTCAGATTCTCGGCAATGTCCTCAGTTTTGAACTGCACAAAGGTATAAAAGAAAGCAAAGAAGATGATGAGCACAATGTAGAGAAGTTCGTAGAGCCAGCCTCCCGAGTGGAGCATTCGCTGCAACGGTCCCATCCAGTCAGCATTCAGGAAACCGCCGATGGTCGCTGGGAACACGAGGAGCGCGGATGCGAATATCGGGGGAATGACTCCCGATGTGTTTATCTTGAGCGGCAGATAACTGTTCTGAAGCGTCCGCCCACCGGCGACACGGCGTGCATATTGTATCGGTATCTTGCGCCGCGAACTCTCAACGAAGACGATGACCGTAAATGCAACGACAATTACGAGAAAGAACACCGCGAGATGGAACGGTTTTATCATTTCCTCACGGAGATACTTGACCAACTGGGCAAACATGGTCGGAAACCGGGCAACGATCGAAGCAAAGATCAAAAGGGAAATACCATTACCTATACCACGTTCCGCTATTTGCTCGCCGAGCCACATGAGGAACAAGGTACCGGTGGTAAGCGTGATGACGGTTATGACCCGAAAGAACCAGCCGGGGTTTTGCACCACCACTTCCCCCGCTTTGCCGGTGAGGCTCTCGAGGAACTTGGCCATCATGAGCCCCTGAAATAGACAGAGCAATACGGTCCCATAGCGGGTGTACTGAGTGATTTTTTTCTGCCCTTGGTCTCCTTCCTTCTGCAGTTCCCCAATCTGGGGAACGACCACCGCAAGAAGCGAAAAGATAATGGAGGAACTGATGTACGGCATGATCCCGAGTGCAAAGATAGAGAGTTGTTCGAGCGCACCGCCGGAGAACATGTTGAACAGACCGAGGATCGTGGTCGAGCCTTTAGTCGCCATGATGTCGGCCATAATATGCTTGTCGACGCCGGGGGTAGTCACGAAGATACCAAGACGGTATATCGCAAGGATGAAGAGGGTGAATACGATACGCTCCCGAAGGTCGGGAATCTTGAAGATGTTGGAAAGAATCCTGCTAATCAAGGTTCAACTCCTCTGCCTTTCCGCCGCTCTTTTCTATTGACTCGCGTGCGCCCTTGGTGAATTTATGAACTTTCACGGTAAGCGGATGCTTCAATGTTGCGCGTCCGATGATCTTGACCGTTTTTTCTGTTCCCTTACAGAGCCCCATTTCGGCCAGTTTCGCGATGTCAATGACTTCGGAAGTGTCCACCTTCTCCAAGTAACGGATGTTGATTTCGGCGGTTTCGACAGCGAACATGTTATGGAATCCCCTTTTCGGCAGACGACGGATGAGCGGCATTTGGCCTCCCTCGAAACCAGCGCGCACCGAACGACCGGCACGCGATTTCTGTCCCTTATGCCCTTTCGTCGAGGTGCGTCCGTGCCCCGAACCATTACCACGCCCGATGATCTTCCGTTTTTTCAAGCCGGCCGGTTTCTTGAGTTCGTGGAGATGCATATCTTACTCCTTCGATTTCACTTGATAATAGGGAATGGTGACATTTCGTTTGGCTTGGACCTCACCGACGCTTTCCATCGAAAGAAGCGCGTTGAACGTCGCCTTGGCCATGTTATGCGGGTTACTTGAACCGATACTTTTGGTAAGAATGTCGGTGACACCCGCCGCTTCCAACACCGATCTCACCGCCGATCCGGCGATGACGCCGGTGCCCGGCGCAGCCGGGCGCAAGAACACTCTCCCGGCACCGAATTCGCCGATTACTTCGTGAGGAATCGTGCCGCGGCACAATGTGACTCGGCGCAGACTCTTACGAGCGCGGGCTATCCCCTTTTTGATTGCTTCCGGCACCTCGCGTGCCTTGCCGAGCCCCAACCCCACATGGCCTTGCCCGTCGCCCACCACCATGAGTGCGGAGAAACTGAAATTCTTGCCACCCTTGACGACCTTCGCCACGCGGTTCACATAGATGAGTTTTTCGTGAAGATCGAGCCCTTCCGGGTTGATCGGCTTGACCTTTTCCTTTCTCATGGTTTCGCCTCTTTATCGAATTTTAGAATTCCAACCCGCCTTTCCGCGCCGCTTCGGCGAGTGCCTTCACGCGGCCATGATACCGGTAGCCACTCCGGTCAAAAACGACCTGTTGGATACCGTGCGCCTTGCACTTCATCGCCAAGATCTCTCCCACCCGCGCTGCATCGGCTTTCTTGTCACCCTCCCCCTCTTTATAGTCCTTACCGGTAGTTGAAGCGGCCACCAAAGTCTTGCCCAAAGTGTCGTCAATCACCTGCGCATAAATGTGCTTACAACTCCGAAACACCGTCAGACGCGGACGTGTCGAACTGCCTTGTATTTTCTTGCGGATGGACGCCTTTCTCCTATCACGTCGTTGTCGTTTTATGTTGCCGCTCATGGGATGTTCCTCCTTCCCTCTTTTACTTCGCCGCCGCTTTCCCGGCTTTCCGTCGCACCACTTCTCCCCGGTAACTGATGCCCTTTGCTTTGTAGGGCTCCACCGGTCGGAGCGCCCGTATCTTCGCCGCGAAATCACCGAGCAATTGTTTGTCAGCAGAGACCAGCGTGATCTCGTTCTGCTTCACCTCTGCGGTGATCCCTTTCGGCACCTCGAGTTCCACGGGATGCGAAAAGCCGAGTAAGAAAGAAATCTTGTTCCCTTTTTGTTCGAATTTGTACCCGGTGCCCTTGACATCAAGCACTTTGCTGAAACCTTCGGTCACTCCGACGACCATATTGTGAATGAGCATCCGATACAGTCCATGGAGCGCCTTTGTCTTTTTTTCTTCGTCTTTTCGTTCAACAACGATGGTGTTGTTCTCCACTTTCACAGCGAGTTTCGGATGCAGTGGTCGTTCCAGCACCCCTTTCGGGCCCTTGACGCGGATCACCTCGTTTTGTAGCGCCACCTCAACCTTGGGCCCGAACGGTATCGGCTTTTTTCCTATTCTCGACACGGCAATCCTCCCTGATCAATCACCACACTTGACACAACACCTCACCCCCCACTTTCATCTCACGCGCCTTGCGATCAGACATAACACCGCGGGAAGTCGAAAGAATAGAGATACCAAGTCCTGCCTTTACATACGGAAGATCGGCTACCGGCAGATATACACGGCGTCCCGGCTTGCTCACCCGTTCAAGACGAGAAATGACCGGACGCCCATTACTGTAGCGGATATCAATCGCGACAGTTCGTTTTGCGCCGATCTCCGTGACACGGAAGTCGTTGATATATCCTTCCTCCTTGAGCACTTGACTGATCCCTTCTATGAGCCGCGATGACGGGATGCCGACCTCCGTTTCCTTTTCGGCGCGTATCGCGTTGCGGATGCGGGTGAGGTAGTTGGCGATTATATCGTTCATGTCCCTCTCCTACCAACTCGATTTGACAACACCGGGGATAGTTCCCCATGCCGCCAGTTTGCGGAAACAGAGGCGACACATATCGAATTTTCTGAGATAACCTCGAGGACGGCCGCACAGCGGACACCGATTATGCGCCCGAGTCATGAACGCCGGCCTCTTTTTCGCCTTGAGCCTCATTGAGAGTCTGGCCACTGATCATCCTCCTTTATTCGTCAATAACTTAACTGTTGAACGGCATACCGAACATCCTGAGCAGGGCCTTCGCATCCTTGTCATTACGCGCCGAGGTGCAAATGGTGACATTGAGCCCTTTGACCGTCTCCACTTTATTAAAATCTATCTCGGGAAAGATGAGGAAATCCTTGATACCGAGCGAGTAATTACCGCGGCCGTCGAAAGCCTTCCCCGAAATACCGCGGAAGTCCCTCACCCGCGGCAACGCAACTGTTACGAGGCGATCAAGGAAATCGTACATCCGATCACGCCGCAGGACCACAGATGTCCCTATCGGCATACCTTGCCGAACCTTGAATGTCGCAATGGACTTGCGTGCTTTGTTGATTACCGGTTTCTGCCCGGCGATCGCCGCGAGTTCCTTCACGGCATCCTCAAGCAGTTTTTTATTCTGGATCGCCTCGCCGACACCCATGTTCAATACGATCTTCGTGATGCGAGGAACCGCCATAGGGTTGGTGATGCCCAGTTCCTTGGCAAGCGCCGGACGGATTTCTTTTTCGTAGTATCCTCTCATACGGCTCACATACGGCGCCTGCTGCGGCGCAGCGGCCTTTTCTTTCGTCGCCTTCGCCGTTTTTTGTTTTTCCTTTTCCGCCATCATCTTCTCCCGTCGTCTCACGCTATCGTTTCGCCGCATTTACGGCAGTAACGCACCCGTTTCCCGTCACCGAGTTCCTTGCGTCGGAACGAGGTTGGTTGGGTACACTTGGGGCATATCGGCCGCACATTCGAGATGTGGATCGGCATCGCCTTGTCAACTATCCCCGCCTCGCGGTTGGGCCCCTTCTTCTGGTGTTTTTTGTACACATTGACATTTTCGATGATAACCTTGTCCTCTTTCACAAGAACACGAAGGACCTTACCGCTTTTCCCCTTATCCTTGCCGGCGAGAATGCGGACGGTGTCGTTCTTCTTGATGTTCGCCATGGCGTTTTCCTAACCTCCTACAGGACTTCCGGTGCAAGCGAAATGATTTTCATGAATCCCTTGAGACGCAGTTCGCGGGCCACCGGACCAAAAACGCGGGTACCGATCGGCTCATAGTAATCATCGAGGATGACCACCGCGTTGTCGTCGAAACGAATATACGAGCCGTCCTCGCGTTTCAGTTCCTTCGCTTGCCGCACGATGACTGCCCGTTTCACTTCTCCTTTCTTCACCTTCCCTTTCGGTTCGGCATCCTTGACCGAAACAACGATGACATCGCCGACACCAGCATATCGGCGGTTCGTGCCACCGTACACCTTAATACACTGGACCTCTTTCGCTCCCGAGTTGTCGGCAACGGTGAGCCTTGTCTGTTTCTGTATCATGACTCTTCTCCCCGCGTTATCTTCGCTACCACAAGCCACCGTTTGCGGGCGCTGACCGGGGCACACTCACGGATACGCACCCGGTCGCCGACCTTATAGACATCCTGTTCGTCGTGGGCGAGATATTTCTTGTGCGTCGTCACCATTTTTTTATAAAGGGGATGACGATAACGGCGCGTTACCATAACGGTAACCGTCTTCGCGGCCTTGTCGGCCACGACGGTTCCCACGAGGGTTCTCTTATGACTTTCCGGTTTCATGTTTTCACCTCTTTTCCGGCACCGTTCCGTTCTTCTTTGTTACTTTTGGTTTTTCGGTGAGTAATGTGCGGGCACGCGCTATGTCTTTTTTCACCATCCTCAGCCGAGCGGAATTCTGCAGTTGCCCCATCGCTTTCTGGACACGAAGATTGAAATGTTCCTCTTCGAGCGTGAAGAGCAGTTCTTTCAGTTCTTCGACATTCTTTTTTCTCATCTCGCGGCTCTTCATTTTATTTCGTCCCCCCGTACGATTATCTTAGTCTTTATCGGCAGTTTGTAGGCAGCGAGCCGAAGCGCTTCCCGCGCCGCGGCATCGTCGAGATCGCCGATCTCGAAAAGAACACGCCCCGGTTTGACGACACATACCCACTCTTCCGGGTTCCCCTTTCCTTTCCCCATTCTGGTCTCGAGCGGTTTCTTGGTAATAGGCTTGTCGGGAAAGATGCGTATCCACAGACGACCTCCTTTCCGTGCGAAACGCATGATGGCGACACGCGCTGCCTCTATCTGACGGCTGGTTACCCAGCCGCTTTCGAGCGCTTTCAATCCATAATCCCCAAAATCTATGCGGTTGCAGGAAGTAGAGACACCGGCCATGCGGCCTTTTTGCATTTTCCGGAACTTCACCTTGTTCGGCATCAGCATGACAAGCACCTATCACATTCTGGTTAATTTCTCTTGCCGCCTTTTCGTTTGTTCTCGGCCCGCTTGGAGACCTCACCGTGGTATATCCACACCTTTACACCGATAGTGCCGTAGGTGGTGCGAGCAACCGCATAACCGTAATCAATATCGGCACGGAGAGTATGCAACGGCGTCCGCCCTTCGTGATAGTGTTCGGTGCGCGCTATCTCGTTGCCGCCGAGACGCCCGGCCACCTGCACTTTGATCCCCTCTACGCCGCTCTTCATCGCATTGGTCATAGCCCGCTTCATGGCGCGCCGAAAG
Source organism: uncultured bacterium (assembly GCA_938048925.1). Lineage (GTDB taxonomy): Bacteria > UBP6 > UBA1177 > UBA1177 > JAKLFG01 > CALITV01. The sequence goes on from CALITV010000197.1 coordinate 13,071, forward strand.
TGGGCACGCTTCTCTATCTGTTCTGCGATGCTTTCCGAAACAAGTTGGGCGTTGGTTTCTGGTTTCTTGACCTCTTCGGGCTGAACGAATATCTCTTGGGCGCTCCTCGCGATTTTCGCGACGATACTTTTGATCTTCTCTATGCCCGCCCCCTGTTTACCGACGATGATGCCCGGTTTCGCCGCGTGCAACGTCACTTTTATTTTGTTACCGGAGCGTTCTATGTGCAGGTCGGCTATGCCGGCCGCATAAAACTCTTTCTTTACCTTTTCACGGATGGCAAGGTCCTCATGAAGCCATACGGCGTAGTTGCGGTGGGAATACCACGCGGAACTCCACCCTTTCGTAATACCGACCCTGAACCCAATGGGGTTGACCTTCTGTCCCAAGCGGCACCTCCTTGTATCCCTTTTCAGTTCCCCTGTTCCTTCTGTTCCGCCAAATCTATCGTCACATGGCTTGTGCGTTTGACGATACGGTTCGCACGACCGTGCGACTTGGTGACGAACCTTTTCCACATGGGGCCTTCATCCACCGTGATTCGGGCGACTATCAATCTATCGGGGTCGAGATTGAAGTTGTTTTCGGCATTCGCTATGGCCGAATCAAGCAACTTTTTAATGGCCGGTGCGGCGCGGCGATTGGTGAAATCAAGGATGTTCCGCGCCTCTTCGACTCGTTTTCCCTTAATGATGTCGGCCACCTCGCGGACTCGGCGAGGACTCATCCGGTAATACTTGAGCACGGCCCTCACGCTTTTCGCTTCCATGGCGTCTCTCCAGACTTCATAAAAAAATAAAGCGGGGTCAGTGTATTCATTTTTCTCCTCTTGGCAACTTATTTTTTCTCGCCGGCATGACCCTTGAAGACTCGAGTCGGTGCAAATTCGCCGAGTTTGAATCCGACCATTTCTTCGGTAACGAATATCGGCACGAATTTGTGACCATTGTGTACGGCAAAGGTGAGTCCTACCATCTCCGGAACAATGGTGGAGCGACGCGACCATGTCTTTATCGGCTTGCGATCGCCAGACTCCGCCGCCTTGAGGACCTTTTTCCAGAGATGCTGATCCACAAACGGCCCTTTTTTAACTGAACGCGGCATGATTCCTCCGTTCTTTACTCCAGTTTCCCATATACCCACATATCTATTTCTGGCGTCTTCGCACTCTGAACCGTTCGGTTCGTTTGTTGTTTCTGGTCTTATATCCTTTCGTCGGCAAACCCCATGGAGACACCGGATGCCGGCCGCCCGCGGTCTTTCCCTCACCGCCGCCGTGCGGGTGATCTATGGGGTTCATGGCTACGCCGCGCACCTTCGGCCTGCGTCCAAGCCACCGCGATTTTCCCGCTTTTCCGATGCGTATATTGATGATTTCGGCGTTGCCGACTTGCCCTACCGTCGCTCGACAGTCGAGATGAACGAGGCGGATTTCTCCAGACGGCATACGCACCGTCGCATAGTCTCCTTCCTTACCGAGAAGTTGCACGCCGGCCGCCGCCGCCCGGGCAAGTTGTCCCCCCTTGCCGGGTTTCAACTCCACATTGTGAATGAATGTCCCCACCGGAACGAATCGCAGCGGCATCGCATTGCCGGGACGAGCGTCCGCTTCTTTCGACGAAGACACCACTATGTCGCCGACCTTCAGTTTGTCCGGAGCGATTATATAGCGTTTCTCCCCGTCGAGATAGTGTACCAGCGCTATCCTCGCATTGCGGTTGGGATCGTACTCTATCGCGGCGACCTTTCCGGGAACATCCATCTTGTCGCGTTTGAAGTCTATTACGCGATACTTTTGTTTGTGACCACCGCCACGGCGGCGCGAGGTTATTCTCCCGTCGGCATTGCGACCACCCGATTTCTTAAGCGGACGCAAAAGATGTTTCGCGGGTTTTCGAGGACTGACATCGGTAGTGTCGAGCACCGACATGTTCCGCCGGCCAGCCGATGTGGGGTTATACGTCTTGATACCCATGGGCTACCCCTCTTTTCCTGTTACACGCCTTCTATAAAACTGATGCTCTGCCCTTTCTGAAGCGTCACATAGGCCTTTTTGTAGTTGCGCCGCTTACCGGTAACCCGTTTCACCTGTTTCACTTTTCCCCGCACGATCACGGTGTTGACCTCGGTG
>CALITV010000198.1 GCA_938048925.1 uncultured bacterium
GATGTCGGCGGGACAGGTCTTGTGCGTCCCGTCACAGTTCTCGGCCACATCACACGGGCCGGCAACCGCACGGCACTCGTAGGTATTCGGACGCACCGCATCGGCCGGGCAATCGTTACTCACCCCGTCGCACGATTCGGCAAGATCGCAAACTCCGCTCGCCGGACGGCAGATGCTCGTGAGCTTCAAGTCGGCCGGGCAATCGGTGTCGAATCCGTTGCATAATTCAGCGCTGTCACAACTACCTGCCGCCGGACGACATTCGTGCGTCGCCCCCGGCCAGCACTCGGTCAGGTAGAAGAAACGGACCGATTCGATGAGCGAAGAGGAGGAATCGTAGATACCGCCGAGCGCGTAGGCCCGAACCCTGATGAACCCCGGGTCTCGGAAGGGAAGAGAGAGACCGGTTATCTGCCATCCGCCCGAGATGGAGATGCCATAGCCGAGGAATTGCCATGTGCCGACACCGGAAGCGGAGGTGTACCAAAAAGAGACCTCCATGACCTCGGGAGACGCCTGTGCCCGCCGCCATATGACCGATTTTCCATCGGAGGCCACCGTGATGTTTTGGATTGCGGCACTGTCGGCGCTCAGTCGCGCAAGACGATTCCGCGGAGTGCCGACGCCACTGCCGAAAGAGGTAAAAGCGCCGCCGAGAAGCACTTTTCCATCGGGGAGAAGGGCGACGCTGTAAACGGTGTCATCTGCATTCGGGTTGAAGGAGGAATCGAGCGTGCCGGAACTCGTCACCCGCGCGATGCGATTGCGTGTGGTGCCGCCGACCGTTGTAAAAGCGCCGCCGAGAAGCACGGCACCATCGGCAGAAAGGGCGAGCGAATAAACGGTATCGTTGACGATGGGGTTGAAGGTGTCGACTGACCCGTCGCTCGTCAGCCGTGCGAGGCGGTTGCGTGACTGACCGCCGATGTTCATAAAAGCCCCACCGACGAGAATCTTGCCATCGGGCTGGAGTACAATGGCGCGAACGGTATTGTCAGCTCCCGGGTTAAAGGAATCGAGCGTCCCATCGCTGTTGATTCGCGCAATGCGAGCGCGGGAGAGAGTGTTGATCGTGGTGAAATCGCCACCGACGAGGATCTTCCCGTCGGGTTGAACTGCAATGGTGCGCACCACGTTGTTCGGGGTAGGGGTAAAGGTGGTGTCGAGCGTTCCGTTGCTATTGATCCGGGCAAGATAATTTCGCCACGATGTCCCGCCGCCCATCGTGGTGAAATCGCCGCCGACGAGAATCTTGCCGTCGCGTTGGGCAGTGATGGCGCGAACGGTAGCCCCTGCGTTTGGGTTGAAGGCCGTGTCGAGCGACCCGTCGCTGTTGAGTCGTGCTATACGATTGCGTGTGGTGCCGCCGACCGTCGTGAAGGCGCCGCCGATGAGGATCTTCCCGTCGTCTTGGACGAAGATGGCAAGCACATCGCCGTTTACATTGGGGTTGAAGACGGTATCGAGCGTGCCGTCGGGGTTGAAACGGGCGATGCGGTTGCGTACCGTAGTGCCGCCCACTGAAGTAAATATACCGCCGACGATTATCTTTCCATCGGGTTGCACAGCAGACGAATAGACGATGTCATCTAAGTCGGGGTTGAGCGTGGTGTCGAGACTACCGTTGGCGTAGAGTCGGCCGATGCGGTTGCGCGTCTGTCCATTGAGAGTGGTGAAGCTACCGCCAACGAGGATGCTGCCATCGGCTTGGACCGCAAGGGCAAAAACTACTCCTCCTGCAGAGGGAGTAAATTTCGGGTCGGGTACCCCGTTGAGGTCAAGTCGCGCGAGGCGGGTGCGCGCTTGGCCGCCGATGGTGGTAAAAGAGCCGCCGATGAGTATCATGCCATCGGGTTGTATGGCGACACTGCGCACAGAACCGTTGGGTTGAGGGTCGAAAGGTGCGTCGAGACTCCCGTCTTTGTTGAGACGCGCCACAGTAGGGCGGCTAACGCCGTTCATGAGAGTGAAGTTACCGAAGGCGATGATGCGTTCGTCGGCTTGGATTGCAAAGCCGAGCACCGGATTATCGGCCCCGGGGGTGAATGAAGCGTCGAGCGAACCGTCGCGGTTGATGCGCGCGAGGTACTTTCTATCTTCACCGTTCACGATGGTAAAAGAGCCTCCTATGAGGATGCGCTGATCACGCTGGAGGGCAAGGCCGTAAACGGTGCCTTCTACTTTGACGATGAAGGTAGGATCGAGCGTGCCGTCGCTGTTGAGCCGCGCGAGAGAACTCCGTTGTTCGCCCGAGACAGAGGAAAAGGTGCCTCCGATGACAATCTTGCCGTCGTTTTGTATCGCTATGACACGGACCTCTGTTCCGAGACCACCGTCTATCGAAGGGTTGAAGGTGGTGTCGAGCGTTCCATCGGGGTTTATGCGTGCAATGCGATAACGCGGTTGTCCGCCGATCGAGGTGAACGAGCCGCCGACGACGATCTTACCGTCGCTCTGCACCGCCGCCGCCCAGACACTGCCGTTCGCCTGCAGGTTGAACGCTGCGTCGCCGGTCCCTTCCGCGTTGAGGCGTGCCGCGTAGGAGCGGGTGAGGCCGCCGATCGAGGTGAACGATCCGAGCACGATGATTTTGCCGTCGTTTTGGATCGTAAAAGAATAGACATCCCCATTGGCGTTCGGGTTGAATCCATCGTTCACCGATGCGGCGGAAAGTGTGCCGCCGGCGAAGAAAAAAAGCAGTACCACAACCATGATTTTGAGAAAACGCACCATTGATAGACTGTTCATGATATGTCTCCCCCCTTTTCTGGTTTTTTCTGACGGATATAGAACTCGATGAGGTCACGGTCCTCGGCCGAAATGTCGAGGAACCGGAGACCGACCCCCGGCTCGACGCCGGGCTCGGCCGCCTGTATCCAGCAAACCTCGGCATGTCCTTCCACTCGCCGCGTCTCCATGAGAAACGACAGGTGCAGTTTCGTTCCTACGGGGAGCAATTGGTCGGTGGCGAGAAATATGCCGCCGGTGCTGATGTCGAGCATAATGCCGGTAAAGAAGTTGTGCGGCAGTTCCGCGGAGACCGAAAAGAAGACCGAAAGTTCGATCTCGACCCGAGGGTTCTTGCGTCGGTCGGCGCCAAAAAAGTTTTTTGCTTTTTCGTTTTCGTCCAAGATGCCTCCCTCCAACCGAAAAACAAGAGAAATATACCTCTCTCGATGGAGAAAAGCAACACCCGATCCCAAAGTTACAGGAAAATAAATTGCCAGCGGAACAGGGGTCGGTATACTTCTTTCACCATTTTTTCCCTGCGGAGGTCCTATGCGTCTTGCCGACATCATCGTGTATGCGGGGCTCGTCGGTCTCGCGATCGCATTCTTCTACATTGTTTGGAGTTATGCGAAGGGGCTCAAAGAATCTCCTCGCGACATGTGGATACTGTTCATCTACAAAGTGCTCCAGTATATCGCCTACGCTGCTATGAACCCGATCCTCGTCGTCTGGCTTTCACGCGAATGCGGCCTCGGCGACATCGCCGCCGGGAACTACATCATGGCGTGGTCTATTCTCCTGTCGCTCGTCGGCATGGTCGCCGGTGCGCTCGTGGACACCATCGGCATCAAGCGGACGCTCGTCTTCAGTGTCGCGTTCCTCATCATCGCTCGCTTCTTTATGTCGTTCGTCACGCATCCGGTCCTCATCTTTTTCATAGGTTTTGTTCCCTTTGCGCTCGGCTTCGCGATGGTGGCGCCGGTCATCTCGGTTTCGATAAAGCGCTTCACCACCAAGGAGGGGGCGACTCTCGGGTTCGGTCTGTTCTATGTCATCATGAACGCCGCCTACGCGATCGGCGGATGGCTGCTCGATTTCGTGCGCGACAAGTTTGCCGAACGCGACGCGATGGGAAAGATCGTCAACGAGAACGCCGGTGCATATCTCTACGGTATCCACTTTTCTTCGTACCAGCTGCTTTTCCTCATTGCACTCGTTCTTACCGTCATAAGCGTCGTGTGCATCTTCTTCATCCGTGACGGAGTGGAGGTCGAGGAGACCACCGACGAAAAGGGCGAAAAGAAAAGCCGCATCGTCATAAAACCGAGCCAGGATCACGGATCGGGGTTCGTCGCGATCCAGAGCGCCGCCACGACGATGTATCAGCGGATAAAGAACGCCGTTACCGAAAACTACTTCTGGATATTCATCCTCATACTCACGACGACCCTCTTTGTCCGTTTCATTTTCTTCCATCTGCACTACACCTTCCCGAAATACGGTATCCGGGTGCTCGGCGAAGGGGCCAAGATCGGCAACATCTACGGTGTTCTCAACCCGACGCTCATCATCTTCCTCGTGCCGCTGTTTGCCGCAATCACCAAGTCGTGGCGCTCGTTTACGATGCTCGTCGTCGGCTCGACGATCTCGTCGCTTTCCTGCTTCATCGCGACGATACCGGGCGAGTATTTTGCCGGACTCACCGATTCGGTCCTCGGCGAGATCGTCTTCGTCAAGTGGCTCGGTATGGCGCCCGACATGCCGACATTGCTTGCCAGCCCGCCGACGCCGCAGTACTGGCCGCTCCTCATTTTCTTTACCGTGTTCACGGTAGGGGAGGCGATCTGGTCGCCGCGTCTCATGCAATTCACCGCCGAGATCGCACCGAAAGGGAAAGAGGGAACCTACATCGCTCTCTCGGTGCTCCCCTTCTTCCTTGCCAAGTTCGTCGTCGGGCCGATGTCGGGCCTCCTCGTGAACGCCTATACTCCGCTCGTGGACAAGATAGATCCCGAAACGGGGCGGAAGGTGCTCGATGCCTCGGGGAAAGTGGTGCAGGTCGTCGGTGATCTTTCACACCACTACATGGTATGGGTATGGATCGGTGGCATGGCGGTCGTCACCCCCATCGGCTTGCTCTTCTTGCGCGGCATCTACAAGAAGCACATGGAAGAAAAGACCGAACCGGCAAAGGCTCATTAGCAAACAAAGAATATATCTTGATCCGGAGGCCGTCATGACCCCCGCGCTTGCGTTCCAGTTTCTCACCGCCGTTGTCGGTGTCATTATTGCCGTCATCATCGTCGTTTATCTCAAAGGTTTGCGCTCATCGCCGCGTGACCTGTGGCTGTTGTATGGTACTAAAATCCTTGAGTATTCCGCTTACGCGATGATCAACATGACCATCGTGCTCTACCTCACCAAAAATTTCGGCATGGGCGATGTAGCGGCGGGGACCTACTACTCGATCTGGTCTATCCTCATCAATTTCTTTACGCTCATCATCGGTGCAGTCACCGATACCATCGGTATCAAGCGGACGCTTCTACTCGGCACCGTGACGCTCATCGTCACCCGGTTCATCCTTGCGGTGTCGAGCGACATCTATACCGCGACGGTGTTCGGCTTCATGCCCTACGCCTTCGGGCTCGCGGTGATGGCGCCGGTCATCTCGGTCGGCATCAAGAAAATGACCACGAAAGAGACCGCCGCGATGGGGTTCGCCCTTTTCTACACACTCATGAACCTCGGCTACGCGATCGGCGGCTGGCTCTGGGACAGGATACGCATCGGCGTTGCTGCAAGCGGCGGGACATGGACCGTGCCGGTCATCGGGGCGGAGCTTCCGCCCTATGAGGCTATCTTCTTTGTCGGTTTTCTCCTGACCCTGCCGAGCCTTCTTTTTCTGTCGTTCCTGCGTGATGGGGTCGAACTCGACGAACAGGGGGACATCATTTTCAAACCGCAGCCGAAACTGCAAGGAAACCTCTTCATTGCCCTGAGGAATACGGCGCGCGACGCCCTCGTCGGCACGGCGCGGAGTTTGAAAAGCACATGGGGTGATCCCTTCTTCTATAAGTTTCTCCTCATTCTCTTCATCGTCGTCTTCGTCCGGCTCGTCTTCTTCCACCTCAACAGCATGACGCTTCCCAAATACGGCATCCGTCTGTTCGGCCCCACGGCGAAGATCGGCGCACTCTACGGTGTGCTCAACCCGGTTCTCGTCGTGATTCTCGTCCCGCTCGTCGGCTACTACTTCAAGAAGGTTTCTTCCTACCGCATGCTCTTTGTGGGCACGAGCGTCTCGGCGCTCGCCTGTTTCATCGGCGTAATGCCGGGCGACTGGTTCGCAGGGCTCAATGGGACGCTCCTGTCGGGTATCGTCTTTACCGAGTGGCTCGGTGTTCAGGGCGATCCGCACCCCGCCTATTGGCCGCTCCTCATCTTCATTTTCGTGTTTACCGTGGGCGAGGCGATCTGGTCGCCGCGCCTGATGCAATTTACCGCCGAACTCGCGCCGAAAGGAAAGGAGGGCACCTACATTTCGCTGTCTATCCTCCCGTTCTTCATAGCAAAATTCTTCGTCGGTCCGATGTCGGGCTACCTGCTCGAAACCTATGTGCCGCTCGACGAGGCGGGGAATGCGCTCGCCAGTTATCCCCAGCATTACATGGTCTGGTTCTGGGTTGGCGCCACCGCGATCATCTCGCCGGTGGGACTCTTCCTCTTCCGAGGGCTTTTCCGGAAACACGAAAGCACGGGGTCGTAGGAACTCACCCCGCACCACTTCGTTTCGCGCCCCTCTCTTGGGAAGAGAGGGGATGGGGGTGAGTTGTTCCCTTTTTGACAATCACATCGTCTCTCGTTACAGTGACTCGTTCTGAAAAAGGAGTGGTCCATGAATCAGAGCGAAATCATCGGTATCGTCGGCCTCGGCTATGTGGGATTGCCGTTAGCGGTCACCTTCGGCAAGATACGGCCCGTTATCGGGTTCGACATCAAGAAACGGCGCATCGCCGAACTAAAAAACGGCGAAGACTACACCCGTGAGGTCTCCACCGAAGAACTCAAAACGGCGGTGCATCTAACCTTCACCGACGACCCCGAAGAGTTGCGCTGCTGTTCCATTTACATTGTCACGGTGCCCACCCCGGTAGACCGTTACAAGCGGCCCGATCTAACCCCGATCCTCCGGGCGAGCGAGACGGTGGGAAAGGTTCTCAAGCGGGGAGATCTTGTCATCTATGAGTCCACCGTCTATCCGGGGTGCACCGAGGAGGAGTGTGTGCCGGTGCTCGAACGGGTGAGCGGGCTCAGATTCAACACCGACTTCTTTTGCGGCTACTCACCCGAGCGGATGAACCCCGGCGACAAGGTGCACACCGTAGCGACGATAAAGAAGATAACAAGCGGCTCGACTCCTGAATCTGCCGAACGGGTGGATGCCCTCTACCGCGCCATCGTGACTGCCGGCACCCATAAGGTAAGTTCGATAAAAGTGGCCGAAGCGGCCAAGGTCATCGAGAACTCTCAGCGCGACATCAATATCGCCTTCGTCAACGAACTGGCACTCATCTTCGATCGTATGGGCATTGATACCACCGAGGTGCTCGAGGCGGCGGGGACCAAGTGGAATTTTCTCCCGTTTCGCCCCGGACTCGTGGGCGGCCACTGTATCGGTGTGGATCCCTACTACCTCACGCACAAGGCCGAGGCGCTCGGTTATCATCCCGAGGTCATCCTTGCGGGGCGACGCATCAACGACAACATGGGTATCTTCGTTGCCCATAAAGTGCTCAAACTCATGGCGCGCACCGGGAAGAAGATCCTCGGGTCCCGCGTGCTCGTGCTCGGCATGACCTTCAAAGAAAACTGTCCCGACATCCGCAACTCTCGCGTTATAGACATCGTGCGGGAACTCGCCGACGCCGGCTGTCAAGTGGATGTCTATGATCCCGTCGCCATTGCCGACGAGATCGTGCGCGAATACGGTATCGTGCCGGTCAGTCAGCCGGTTGCTCCGTATGACGCAATCATCCTCGCTGTCGCTCACACGGCGTTAAAATCGCTCGACATTGCGCCGCTGCGTGCCCCCGAGGCGGTCGTCTTCGATGTGAAGGCCTTCCTCGATCGGAAACAGGTCACCGCGCGGCTGTGAATACTCGGGTAAACTCACCCCTTTGATTTCCCTCTCTTGGGAAGAGAGGGGATGAGGGTGAGTTGTGAAATCATTACCTGAACAGGTTTTTTATCTTCTGTAGAAACGAAAAGGTCTTTGAAACCGGTACAGTCACCTTCACGCCATCGCCGCGGTTCCAGTCGCTGTAGTAGCCGTCCCTGTCGTATCCGCGCACCTCGGCATAGTAGGTCTGTCCGGTGACGATATCGGCGTCGGTAATGATCACCGAGAATCCATTGGTCACCGTGACCACATCCGAAATGACCGCGCCCACCGCATTGACGATACGAACATCGTACCCCTTCGCCTTGAAGACCGGACTCCACGCTACGCCGATCTGTCCGGCATACGCCTGCGAATCTATATCAATCGCCGGCTTGTCTATCTTGCCGTTCTTCACCGCCACCTCGCGCACCGAGAAAGGGGTGGTGTGTTTTTTCTGATCGATCGCATAGAGATAGCCGTCGGCAACCCCGACCACGATCTCGATCAGTCCGTCGTTATCTACATCGGCAAGTATGGGATTCCCCACCGCATAGTCGAACAGATACGACCACGCAAGGCTTCCATCCTCGCTGTTGACCACATAGAGATAGCCGTCAGGACTGCCGACGACGAACTCTTCCAGCCCATCGCCGTCAATGTCGCCCGACGCGATGTTGGAGAGTTTTGCACCGGGGCAATCCTCGCGGGTCAGGAACGAATCGAGCGGCAGATCTATCGCCATCCCGAGGTAGAGACACCGTTTCCATAGAACCGTTCCGTCGAACCCCGAATAGGCCGACAGATCACCGTACTGACCGCCCAGCGCCACATCGAGCCCGGGCTTGTCGTCTATGTCGGCAAGGCCGGCAAAGTTGAGGACCACATTGTAATAGGAAGAACTCGATGAATATTTGATTTCCCAGTTGACCGCAGTGTCGAGTTCCACCACCCGCTTGAGCGTCATCGCGTTTCCGAAAAGTTCTACGATACCGTCGCCATCGAGATCGGCGGCAAAGCCAAAACGCGAGTTTGTGCCGGTATCAATGAATCGAATGCGTTCGCCCGTCGCGCCATCAAGCAGTTCGCTCCTCGCGTTATGGATAACGAAGAGGTCTCTGATGCCATCGCCGGTTATATCGGGGATCACCGTCGGGAGTGCCTGCCGGTAGGTGTTCACATCACTTGTATCGTGGGAGTAAAGAAGATTTCCAGTTCTTCCGTCAACCGCCTCTATCGCGGTTCGGTTATTGGGATATTCGATGAAGTAGGCGATGTCGGCGAAAGCATCACCATTGAAGTCAGCAGAAACGAAGGCATTCGGTCCCGCCTTGGCGCCGGGGGTCATACGTGTCCAGAGAAGATTGCCCTTCCCGTCGCGCAGTTCGGTTCCTACCTCGCCGCCCATTTGTCCGATCCGACGGAGAAAGCCATAGTTGCCGTTTCCATTGCGGTCGAACGAGAAGAGTTGCTCGATGTTTTCGGTATTGAAGATACTCCAGAGGACAGCCGGTTGGGTATTCGGGTTTCCGGCCGCCGCGGCGAGCAGGAGCATTCTCCGAGTCGAATCGCGGGTAAGTATCCGCGGACAGTCTCTTTCGGCGAAGAGAACCGCCGTAGTCTGATAGTCGCCCGCACGGACCACTGCGTGACTCGCTAGGCCGTTCGCTCCCACCTTGTACCAGAAGACATGGCCGGTATTGCGGGAAAGGACGAGGTTGGTCCCATCGCCGTAGATGAACGCCATCTCTTCTCCGAGCGCGAGCGGTATCTGATGGGGCAACCTGCTGCCGTTCCGAATGAGAGCGACATTGTCGGCAAAGCCATCACCGTCGCTGTCCGCCATAGCGATGAGTTCGTTTATGCCGTCACCGTCGAAGTCTTTTATACAAGCGCTCCGCGTTACATTGGTATCGTTCATTTGTTCCCGCGGCGGCCGGGAACAGGAAAGCAGGTTCAGGTTCGTAGCGCTCCACAGCGGCGTAAACGTTCCCGCCGAGAAGGCATAAGCAGCAACCGTACCGAATTTGGGGACGGCAAGAGCAGGGGCCGCTTTCACGACGATCTCGGACAGTCCATCGCCGTTCATATCGGCCACCCCTTCGAGATGCGTGTCGGGCAGAGATCCCTTCACCACACCGGTCGCGGCATCATAAACGACGGTCACCCACCGGTTCGGCAGGTTGATGCCATCCTCGTCGCGGTCCACGCGGATGCCATTTACGAGCACTAATTCCAGTGTGTCATTGTAAACCGAGATAACAACCTCTTTGGTTCCGTCGCCGTCAAGATCGGTTACCGATTCTGGAACGATATCGAGTTTTACATCGGAGGTCCGGTAACCAAACTCATAGTGCCACTGCACCGAGTCGGTCAGATAGTCGTAGACCGTAATCTGAATGGAACCGCTGTCATTGTACAGTGCAGTTCCTCCAGTGAAGAGAAACTCGTTCTGCGAGTCGTCGTCGAGGTTTTCGATAAGCCGAAGCCCACTGCTGAAAGAACCAACGGTTATCGGGGTGGATCGGTAACGGAGCAACTGACCAGTTGCGGCGTCCATCACCCACAGCAGCCCTTTGTTAGTCGAACTGTCGAATATCATTTCCTTGGTTGCGGGATTACCATCGAGATCACCGAAGACGGGGGCCGTTATCCAAGTCGGCAACCCGGAGGTCACTTCCCACTTGACCGCCGGATTGGTCGGATCATCCGAGATTCCCAACATTTTGAGAGCACCGACCGCCCGTTTGGGACGGAGAAGCAGTTCGAGACCGCCATCGTTGTCCACATCGGCAAGCGCCCATACCGCAGGATTCTGGAGATAGTGGGAGAACAGTTCGTCGCCGGAGTTCCCATCGAGTATCCGCAGGGTGTCGGCGCCGTAGGCGAACACCTCCCGTTTCCCGTCGCCGTTGATGTCGAATAGTCCCCAAATGTTCTGGATATCAACCGCTCCAGTGTCCCATGCCGATTTATCGTCGGCTCCCTTCCGCACCGCATGGCCGCCCATCGCAAAGATGAACGGTTTCGTCAAGTCGCTCTCATCGAAACGGAGAGTAAGATCCGATGACAATCCTCCGACAAAGTAACGCCATTTGAGTTCCGGCGTCACGATGTTTCCGCTCCCCGGCGCCCGGTTGGTGTGGGCCGAGTCGAAGTTCCTCTGCGGCCATACATCGAGCGCGAGGAGCGCGAGCGTCACGAACGTTGCGCTCAAAAATATGATTAACTTTTTCATGGTATTCTCCATTCCCTTAGATTCTAAAGAACACAATTCCATCATAAACTCAATTAGGTGTTTGTCAACCGATTTTTTGAAAAATATATTCGGACAGTTAGAATCCTGTATGGCTGGTTTTTGGGGGAACTCACCCCCGACCCCTCTCTTGGGAAGAGAGGGGAGCCGTGAGGCGGGGTGCGTTTTGTAACCTTTCCTGTCTCCGAATTGTCTGAAAACAGATAGTTTTCTTGCGTTGAGAAGAGGTGTTCTTATAATCGCGCGGTAGTATCTGTGACAGGTACGATGTCTCTTCGAGAAAAGATAGATTCCGTTCTCTCCACGCCGACGCGCCGCCGTCTGGCGAGCGGCGCCGTCTGGGGCAGTGTCGCGGCTGCCGGATCGCGGATACTTACCGTGGCTGCTTCGTTCTTCCTCGCCCGCATCCTCGGACAGGTCGGCTTCGGCGAATACGGTATGATCAACAGCACGGCAGGGATGGTAAGCGGTCTGGCGGGACTCGGCATCGGGCTCACCGTCACCAAACATGTAGCGCAGTTCAAAAATACCGATCCCGATAGGGCAGGCCGTATCATTGCCCTCTCCTCGATGGTGACGATGGTCAGCGCCGTCATCTACGGCATTGCCTTTGTGGTCCTCGCCCCATGGCTGGCCACGGCGACGATAGCGGCCCCGCACCTCGCGCCGCTCCTGCAGATAAGCGCCATCACCGTGGCGATGGGCGTGGTCAACGGCGTGCAGACCTGTTCACTCGATGGTTGTGAGGCGTTCCGGGCAAAGTCGTATATCAGCGTGGGTACCGGCATCGCGCAGACGGTGATGGTCGTTCTCGGTGCGTGGTTGTGGGGACTCAAAGGGGCGGTCATCGCGATGGCGCTAGGGATGGTGCTGACGGTCATCGTGACGCGGTGGGTGGTGACCAAAGAGTGGCGGCGGTTCAAGATCAAACCGCAGTGGCGTGAGGCAAAGGAGGAGTGGCGGGTGTTGACTGGATTCAGTCTGCCGATGTTCCTGATGTTGGTCACGGTTGGGCCGACTTACTGGGCCTGCGCCGCCTTTCTGGCGAATCAATCAAATGGATACGGCCAGTTAGGCATATTCAATGCCGGAACTCAATGGCAAGGGGTCATACAATTTCTGCCGAGTCTGGTGTGTACTGCCCTGATCCCGGTGATGTCGGAAAAGTTCGGGATGGGTGATGTGAAAGGGGCCTTCGCTATCATGCGTCGCATGATGGGTCTTATCGCCGGAGTGGTTCTGCCGCTGGCGATACTTCTTTCCCTTTTCAGTCCGCTCATTATGAAGGGGTATGGGAGCTCCTTTGCAGATGGGTACTGGACGCTGGTCATTCTTCTTTTTACCGGCGCGATCAGCGCGTTTGAGATGCCGTTGCGGCAATTCGCCATAGCGATAGAACAGGTATGGCTGGGGTTTTCACTCAACCTTATTTGGATGACCATCATTCTGTCCGGGAGTTGGTTCTTGGTGAAGTATGGTGCCGAAGGGCTTGCCGGGGCACGGCTGGTAGCGACAGTCGTCCATCTTGGGTTGTTCTACTGGTTTGTTAGTAGAAAACTGTCCCTTAAGTTAAAACAAAGAGTGAGCGATGTACCTTTGGAGTAGTGAAAAAAAGGATTGTTGCGGATGCATGGCCTGCGTGCCGGTCTGTCCCGAGAACTGTATCGCCGTGACTGTGGATGAGGAAGGGTTCGAATACCCGGTGCGCGATGCGGCCCGCTGTACCGACTGCGGGAAATGCACCGCCGTTTGTCCGGTGGTGAACAAACCGAAGCCAGCATCGGAAGATGGGTTCCCCAAGGCATACGCGGCGTGGAGTACCGACGAGAAGACCCGTTGGGAAAGTTCGTCGGGCGGGGTGTTCTCCGAACTGGCGAGGATTGTCTTCCGGGAGGGAGGCGTTGTTTTCGGTGCGGCGTTCAGCGATGATTTTTACCGCGTTCACCACATTGCGGTAAGAAGCGAGGCCGATCTGTGTCGTCTGCGGGGGTCGAAGTATGTTCAGAGTTCAACGGTCGGGGTGTTCCCGCAGGTGAAGGAACTGCTGGCGCAGGGGCGAAAGGTATTCTTTTCCGGAACGCCTTGCCAAATATCTGCTTTGCACAACTTTATCGGCGTCGAAAATGAGAATCTGATAACTTGTGATTTGTTATGTTATGGTGTTCCATCTCCATTGGTTTTTGAAAAATATATTAAAGAACAAGAACAATGCTGTAACTCGTCAATCAAGAAATTTTCTTTTCGTGACAAGAAAAACGGTTGGAATTTTTCCAGTGTTTTTTTTGAGTTACAAAATGGGAAATATTTTAGGAGACCGAATTCTAGAGATGTATATATGCATGGTTTTTGGAAAAGAATATTTGTTCGTCCCGTTTGTTACTCATGCCAATTCCATGTTGCCAAAACATCTTCCATAACTCTCGGTGATTTTTGGGGAGTTCAAAAAAGAGACGCGGCACTTGATGACAATAAGGGAACTTCGTTAATAACAATTAACAACAGAAAAGGATTTCTTTTACTGGAAAACAGTAGTACGCAGCTTTTGTTACATAAGGTGATATTGGATAGAAGTTTAGAAAATTCAATAATCTTTATTCGTAACTCTAGAGAACCTTTGTGCAGAAAGTCTTTTTTCAAAAATTTGTCAAGCGGATCTTTTATGACAGCATCAGAATTATATATGAACAGAAAAGAAATCCTTGAAATTACAATCAGAAGTTTGGCAAGAAAGCTTTTATGGCAGTTTCGATTTTTGGTTAGATCTAAACTTAGAAAGAGTGGTTTGTGAGAAAAAGGACACAGGCGCAGGTACTATGAATCAGGAAAATTCAACAGCGCGGATTATTACTCCGATAATCCTGCTTACCATTCTCACCTTTTTTCAGTTTGTATACCAACCGGCGAATTATGTGGTCTTTGCCTTTCTGTTCTTCAAATCGCTCCGATCAAAGTATTGGCGTGTCATTACTATAATGCTGTTGGTGATGACCAAATACACCTATAATCCGCTCGGTAAAGAGGGTATGAGTTATGCCCTTCTGACATGGGGCTTCGCCATTACATTCTTTTTCCTGTCAATAAAAGATGTTGCAAAAGGGCTGGCCCAGAAAGACCGGCCTCTTCAGGTGTTGTGCGCCTATCTGTCCGTTGTTATCCTGCTCCTTCCTTTTAGCCAGATGCCCACGATGACTCTTCTTAAATGGGCCGGTTTTACTTTCGGCATTATCTCTTGTTACATTGCCGCCAAGGAGTCAGAATATCCAATATATGACGCGCTGATGGGGGTTTTCATTTTTTATGTTTTT
>CALITV010000199.1 GCA_938048925.1 uncultured bacterium
GCTGCCCTCGCAGTCGCCTCCTACCTGCTCGTCTGCGACGCAGGCGCCGTTCTTGCAGGTTTTCTGGACCGCTGCGCAGTCATCGGCGAGAACGAGTACCCCATTTTCGCACTTGAGCGTGCGGGTGTTGTCCCCCGAGCAGATGAGCCCGTCGCCCGCGCACGCCTCGCCGACCTCGGCGATCGGTTCGTCGCTCTGGGGGGTGCAGGCACCGACGAGTAAAAACGCAATCGTGCCGAGAATAGTAAAGGAACGGTTCATGGTAGCCTCCGTCGTATATCCTTCATCGGTTATAGGTATATGCCGTGCCCCGTTTTATTGGTGACGGGCGGATCATCAGTACGGACACTTCGGGTTGTCTCCCGTTGCACACCCGATATCTTGATTTGCTTTGTCTATGCAGGCTTGGCTTTCGAATCCGCACTTAGTTGGGTTCCCCTGTTGATCGGTTTCGCAGCAACTGGTAATGAACTGTCGCCATGCCTTGTAGTTTGGTTTCCCTTCGCTTGAGCCAAGCGACATGCAAGTATCCACGCAGTCATAATTGGTTGTTGCCTGCCCGCCACATTCCTGTTCTACGCAGTTATACACCTCCTGGCAGGAGCAGAATCCGTAGCACCAAATGGTGCTCCAGCGGGTGCAGTTGACATTACAGATAGCGTCGGCAGTGCCCGCCTCGTATTTGTTGGGGTCGACGAGTCCGCAATCTTTCTTGTCACCCTTTTCGCAGATCTCGTACTGGTCTATGACTCCGTCGCCGCAGGTGGCGTGGGTCTTGCAGGCGTCGGTCTGGAACTGACATTTTTCGTCGTAGCAACCGTTATCGGTGTTGTTGCACTGTTCTTCATAGCAGGTGGTCATCGTATTGAGGCGGGTCGTGGCGTCGGCGTAACTTTTTGCTTTACAGGCGTCTTGGCAGGCGGTGTCGGTGCCGCACTCTTGAATGCAGAGATAGACTTCGTAACAGGTAAGGGCGTCTTTCGGAATGCACATGTAGGTGTCGTAAGCAGTGCACACCGAATTGCAGATGGCCTCTTTCCCTGAGCGGTACTTTTCGGGGTCGAGTTCGCCGCAGTCTTTGGTTTGTCCCTTTTCGCACACTTCACCTTCATCAACGGTGCCATTGCCGCATTTTTCGATCGGGAAGCAGTTGTAGTAGTCGGTCGGACACACCTCTTCGGTGCACTCCTTTATGTCGGCGCCGCTCGCGCAGTTTTGGTCGAAGCAGTTCATGAGCGCCTCGTAGCGCTCTTTGCCGGTCGCGGAGCCTTCTGCGACACACCCCTCTTTACACGACTCATCACCGCAGGCCGTGACACAGTCGAAAATCTGTGCGCAGGTGTCGTTGCCGACCGCGGTGCAAGGGGCAATGTCGAACTGGCGGCAGTTGTCGGCGCAGGTGGCGTAGGTCCCTGCGGCATAGTTGGGATTTATTTCGTTGCATGCCTTGGTGTCGCCGATCTCGCACACTTCGTAGTACTCCTTCTCCACTACACCGTTTCCACAACGGTCGCCGGGGTCGCGCTCGACGCATCTGGAGAGATCGTAGCCCGAACAGTCGGCAAGGCAGGAGGTAAGGCCGATGTGGTATCGTCCCAGCGTCTCGCAGCCGATGCTTCCGCCGTCACACACCTCGCTGCCGTTCTTTACGCCGTCGCCGCACGAGCCGGTCGCCACGACATCGCTGTCGCCTCCCGAGCCGGTGTCTATGACGCCGCTCGAATCCTTCTTGCAGGAAACTGCGAAGGTGATGGTAAGCAAAAGAGCGATGAAAACGCCGATCGCTTTGCGCGTCATGGGAATTTCCTCCTTCGAAAAACGGTGTCTTTTCCTTCCGCAACCGCTTTTCAGTCTATCCGGTTGCCGGGTGAAGTCAAGCGGAGAAAGGTGTTGTTTTTTTTCTAAAAGCCGCGGTCGCGATTGTAGGTGATGAGTTCGTCGAAAATCCTTTTGATCTCGGTGGACACCGGTAATCCGCTGATGAGCGTTCGGGCATCCGCCTCGATCGCGGCGGCGCGGGATCGCACCGCGGCGAGGGCGCCGCTCTTTGCGGCGAGGTCGCGGACGAACGCGATGTCGGCGGCGGTTATCCCGGAGTTTCCGAAGGTGCGCAGGAGGCGATCGCGGTCGTCACCGCCGGTCCGTTCGAGCATGAGCGAGAAAAGAAGCGTCTTCTTTCCTTCGCGGATATCGGATCCGGTGGGTTTTCCGATGGCGGCTGCTTCGCCGAACAACCCCAGTTCATCGTCCTTTATCTGAAAGAGGGTTCCTATCCGTTCCCCGGTCGCGTCGAGCCGCTCGCAAAGAACGCGGCTTCCCCCCGCGGCACGGGCACCGAGGATGAGCGGCATCGAAAAGGTGTAGCGCGCCGTCTTGTAGCGATAAACCCTGAGGATGTCGGCGACGGCGGCTGGTTCGCTCCGGGCTCCGAGCGAGACATCGTCCATCTGGCCGAGACCGACAAGAAGACACTCGTGAAAAAAAGTGCGTCTTACTTCAGCGTGATGCGGCTCAGGAAGCGCGGCGCGGGCGAGCGATTCCCCGGCAAGAAAGAAAGCGACATCGCCGGCACAGACGGCGAGCGATTCGCCGGTGTGGGAGGGATCGGCGGATCCTTCATCCGCGATCCGGTCGCGGTAGCGGCGGTGGAAGGCGGGATGCCCGCGGCGGAAATCGTCGCGGTCCATCACATCGTCGTGGATGAGGAGTCCCGCATGGAGCAGTTCCATGGCGCCGGCGATGGGGAGTATCCCTGTCTCGTTATTGTCGCCGCTGCCGGCGCGCCAGCCGAGAAGCGTCATCGCGGCGCGGATCATCTTGCCGCGGGCGCAGAATTCGCCGATGTCGCGCAGCGTAGCGGCGTGGTGATCTCCGACGGAGGCGAGATCCCGCGCCTTCTCGGAGAGGAAGGCATCCAAGTAGCGGGATGTCCGTTCTTTCGCCGCAGCGAGAAACTCCTTCATGGTGTGTCTCCGGCGATCAAGAAATGTCTGAAGATGGTGAAGAGGATGCGGACGCGTGACGGCTTCACTTTGTAACGATAGACGACGAAGGGGTCGCGCCGTATCGTCTCGGCGGTCCAGCGGTACATGTCGGAGGCGGTCGCCACCGGTATGCGATAGCGGCGCGGGAGAAGCGGGAATCCTCGTTCGGCGTCGTGCTGCCACGATTGCTGACGATCAAGTTCCTCGTTGATAAATATGCGGAATGCGTCAGGCTTGCGGGCCGCTTCTTGCGGAAGGAGCGAGGTGAGCGGTGAGTCGCGGAGCGGCAGGTAGCGCCGTCCAAGGGCATTGTCTTCGGCGATGTCGCGGATGAAGTTGATGTACTGCATCGATCGGCCGAGCATCCGGGCTGGATGGGTCGCCGTATCGGGAAGTTCCATGATGCGGATGAGATAGAGTCCGATGACTTCCGCTGAGCCGTAAACATATTCGAGTGTCTCTGAAAGGGAGTTGTACTCTCTCTTGCGCAAGTCGAGTTCCATCGAGTGAAAGAAGGCTTCGGTCCACTCCTTTTTGAAAGCGCGCCGATCCGAGAGTGAAACGAAATCGTCAATGAGTGGATTCCCGGACGGAACACCTGCCGTTGCGTGATTCCAGAGCCGGCGCATTTCGTAGAATTCGTCGCTTTTCTGAGGCACGCTGTCGACCAGATCGTCTATGACCCGAAGAAAAGCATAGAGGGTGAAAACATCGTTGCGCACCGTGCGTGGGAAAAAGAGCGAACTGGTAAAGTAGGTTTTACTTCCCTCGAAGAATATGCGTTCTTTGGAGGAGGCATGATCCATCGGGGTGGCTCCGTGTGCATCGGCGTGTGGATGCAGTATAACAAGATGCACAAAGATTGCAAAAAATGATATGCCGCCGCCGGCGCGTTTCCATCACTTGACCTTTCCACTCTTTGGGCTATGCTCGTTCTGTTCTTTTATCGTAAGGGGAGTCCGATGAAAACAATCTTTGCCTTTGTCTTCGCCCTCATGGTGCCGGCGTTCGTTGTAGCGGAGGACCCGCGGCTTGTTACCGTCATCTTCACTAATGACACGCATGGCATGGCGTGGGCGTTCGACGAACCCGACAATCCGGGTGTCGGCGGTCTTGCGGCGGCCAAGACGGTCATAGACCGCATCCGCGAGGAGGCGCAGGTTGCGAACGGCGACTCGATCCTCGTTTCGTCGGGTAACATCACGATGGGCGACCCGCGCTCGAATATCTGCGGCAATATCCCGCTCGTCAAGGGGATGAACCTCGTCGGCTACGACGCGATGGCGGTTGGCAACCACGAGTTCGATTTCGGGATGAAGACTTTCCGCACGATGCAGAAGGAGGCCTCGTTTCCTTTCCTGTCGGCCAATCTCTTCGAAAAGGGACAGAAGAAACCGATGCTACCGGAATTCGTCGAGAAGAAACTTTCAAACGGTCTCAAGGTCGCCATTCTTGCCGTGACCACTCCCGAGATTGGAAAGATCACCGAGGTCGGACTCAAGGGGGAGGTGATTGTCGAGGATCCCATTGCGCGGGCGAAGAAGATCGCCGCCGATCTCAGGGCGCGCAACGATGTGGTGGTTGTGCTGTCGAATCTCGGTTATGCCGACGGTGATCAGTCGTTCGACGGTTACCCATCCGATCGGCTGCTCGCGAAGAGCCTCGCAGGGATTGTTGACCTCATCGTAGGCGGCCACACCAAAACGCACCTCGAACAACCGGTCGTCGAAGCAGGTGTCCCCATCGTGCAGACCGAAGGGCTCGGTAAGTGGGTCGGTCGCTTCGATATTTATCGGCAGGAGGGCAAGACGGCGCAGACTTCCTATAAACTCT
>CALITV010000200.1 GCA_938048925.1 uncultured bacterium
GTGCCGCTCGCGCTCGTCGAGCGTTTCGATGGCGCGGTAAAGGAGCGCTCTTTTTTCTTCGACGATAATATCCTCGACGACATCGCTGCTCTTCGTGTCTGCGATCTGCCATCGCTCGGAGCCGTCTTCGTACTGCTCATCGAGCGATATGTCGGCAACCGAGGTGAGCACCTTCATATTGTCGGCGACCCGCACTGGATTCATGTTGAGCCGTTTCGCCACCTCGGCGACGAGTTCCTCGCGGGTCAGTTCACGCCCCCGATCGTGCGATTCGATATCACGCACCGTCGAAACGAGATTGAAGAAGAGTTTCCGTTCATCGCGACGCTTTCCGAAACGCACGATGGACATGTGCGAAATGATGAATTCTTGGATCTTCGCTTTGACCCACCACAAAGCATAGGTCGCAAAACGCACCCCTTTCTTGAGGTCGAACTTCTTGAGCGCCGTCATGAGGCCGACATTGCCTTCTTGGATAAGGTCAACCACATCACGGAAGCGGCGGTACTTGAAAGCGACATTGACGACAAGTTTGAGATTGGCGAGGATGATACGCCGCGCCGCTTCAAGGCTTCCCTCTTTCTTGTAGGCAGTAAACAAGCGCTCCTCTTCGGCGCGGTCGAGATCGGGCACCGAAAGCGCCGAATGAATGTAGGCCGACAGTGAATCCTGCGAAAGCGCCGGGACATACACGGTCATGGCAACCTCCATTAGCAGTCGTTAACCATCTCTGCTAAGAATGCTATACCAACTTCTTGATATTAGTCAAGTTTATTTTCTATAAAAGTGACGAGCGTCTTATTTTCCAAGCATTTTGAAGCACTTCGTTGCCCCTTTCTTCCGAATATGCTATCCTCAACAGTAGCAATGTTGACTCCCGAGGAGTTCCGGATGACACTCCGTTTCCTCACTATTTTCCTCTCGCTGACACTACTGCTCGTTACCAGTACCGCCGACGCGCGCCGCATCCGGGGCTACCGATTCAATGACGAATTTGTCGTGAATAAGGAGACAACCCTCTTCCTCAACGGCGTCGGGTTCCTCAGAAAATACTACATGGACATCTACGCCAACACCCTCTATCTCCTGAAACCGTCGAAAGATTGGCAAGCAATCATCGAATCCGACGAACCGATGGCGATGCGACTTCATATTCTCTATAATTGGATACCGCTCGACGAACTCAGAGAAGGTCTCCGCGACGGATTCCGCTACTCAACCGGCCGTGACCCCGAAAAACTGAAACCGATCGAAGAACGCGCCGAGAAATTCCTCTCATGGTTCGACCGCCCGACCCGAAAGTACGACACCGCTACCTTTCTCTATATCCCCGGCGAAGGGGTTCATGTGAGCCTCAACAACACCTACAAGGGGGTCATCCCCGGGCTCGATTTCAAGAAAGCGCTTTTCGGCATCTGGCTGTGCGCCAAGCCGGCGAACCGACCGCTCAAAGCCGGCCTTCTCGGCTTGCCAGCGGAGTGACTCCCCGCTGTTTGACAATCGCACGAGGTTGCTTTATGGTGAATTGCTTTTCTTGGAGGCTTCCTATGCGGCTTACCAAATCGCGCAACAAGGTCATCTTCGGCTGTCTCGGCGGCATCGCCGAGTATTTCGGCTGGGATCCTACCATTCTGCGGGTGGTCTATGTGCTCCTTTCGATTCTCAGTGCCGCATTCCCCGGACTGCTCGTTTATCTCATCCTATGGGTTCTCATGCCCAGTTCCGACGAGTAAACTTCCGGTGAGCATCGTAGAAACCGTCATTCTTGCATTCAGTCTCTCGATGGACGCCTTTGCCGTCTCGATAGCCGCCGGCATCGGTTCTCCGCAAGCATCGCGCAAAAACGCGCTCCGCACCGCGGGCGCATTCGGACTCTTCCAAACACTCATGCCCGTCATCGGGTTTTTCGTCGCCGGATCGTTCTACCGTTTCATCTGCCATCTCGATCACTGGGTCGCCTTCGCGCTCCTTTCCTTCATCGGCGGCAAAATGATTATCGAAGCGGCGGGTCGCAACGCTTGTGCCGAGCAAACCGTCGATCTCGGCATACGATCGCTCTTTTTCCTCGCAATCGCCACCTCTATCGACGCCCTCGCCGCGGGCGTCAGCCTCACGTTCCTCTGCGCCTCGATCTGGTTTCCGGCTCTGCTTATCGGTTTCATTACCTTCGCCGTCTGTCTCGGCGGCTTCCTCTTCGGAAAACGGCTCGGCTGTTCGTTCGGACGCAAAACGGAGGTAGCAGGCGGCATCGTGCTCATCCTTCTTGGTGTCAAAATACTGCTCGAAGGGCTCTTCGCCTGACGACGAACTTGCTTTTTTATACGTTTACTCAACATAATGGGACACTTTTTCGGAGGCTGTATGCGCCGCTCAGTCGTTATCGGTATCCTTGTTGGGGTGGCGGGAGCACTCTGCGGATCATTCTTGTTTCTCGAGAGTGTCTATCTGCCGCGCAAAGTCGGTGAATTCCTCGATCGTCGCATCGCCGGAGCACCGGTGGCTATTGCTTACGAAATAGCAGATGTCGGTCTCCTCCCGCCTTCCCTCTCGTTCGAATCGGTCATCGTCGGTGTTCCCGCCCGCTTCCGCCCCACAGTTTTTTCATCCTGCACCGTGAAAAACATCGTCGGACATCTTCGCAATGGTCACGGCCCGCTCCGAGTAACCTGCGAACAGGCGACCGTGCCGGTCGAAATGCCCGATCCTGAAATCATGGAGGTCTTTACCCAACGAACGAGCGCTCAGTCGCAGTCAAACGAAAAGACGGACAAACAGAGCCCCGTTATCGAGTTCACGGTGGCGAAGGCGATCCTTTCTTTCGGCCGAGAATCGCTTTCTTTCACCGCCACTGGGAGATTTTCTCTGGAAGAAATCTCGCTGACGGTAACCCCTCCCGAAGATAGCGCTTCCGACACCTTCTTGCAGGTGACGGCGGAACGGATAGAGAACCGTCTCTCGCTCACGGCACACCGCTTCCCGATAGAACCTTATACCGCCCCGTGGTTCTCCGTACCAGGGACCTACGCGCGGGGACTTCTGAGCGGCGCTCTCGGGATTGCCGGCGCACCTTCGAATGCCGAGATGACGCTCGATCTATCGCTCGAAGAAATAACCGTCGCTCATCCGTTCCTCGACACCCATCCGTTCTCCCTCCCCTTTCTCCGCGTCTCGGGCAGTATGGGGGCCGACCTTGTGCGCCGCCACTTTTTCACCAACACTCTTTCTTTCTCTATCGGCGGCATCGAAGTCCTCCTTCGGGGACTTCTTGACGCCGACCACTTCGATACCTCGCTCACCCTCACCGAAACTCCGCTCAATCGCCTCGCAACGGTCGTTCAAGGAGCATTATTCGACGGGTTTCTGATGGAAGGAACACTCTCCGCCACCATCACTGCGTCAGGCACCGTGCGACCGGGAGAACTCGCCCTCGATTCGGCCGGTATCACCGGGGAGATACAAGAGCCCAAGCAACTGACCGATCGGCTCGAACGCTATAAGACCGGCTTTGATTTCTTCTTTACCGATGACGAGGGGACCGCTTTTCGGGTGCCTGTGAGAAATCAGGGCATTTCATACGCACCGCTCGCGCTGCTCCCCGAGTATGTCTGGCGCGCGGTGGTGGTTTCGGAAGATGCCGGGTTCTTCCTTCACCACGGAATAGACTTCGCCGAGATGGATGCCGCATTCAAAGACAACCTCGTCAGACGAACGCTCCGCGGTGGGTCCACCATCACCCAGCAGGTGGTCAAGAATCTCTTCCTCACCCGCGACAAGACCATTCTCCGCAAATTCCGTGAGATGCTTCTCGCCATCGAACTCGATGCAACGCTTTCCAAAGAGCGCATTCTCGAAATATATCTGAACCTTATCGAGTGGGGTCCCGGGGTGTTCGGTATCAGCAACGCCTCTCGCTACTATTTCGACAAACTTCCCGAGGAACTCCTCCCCCACGAGGCGGCATGGCTCGCGAGTATCATCCCGAATCCCAAACATTTTCAACACGAGTACCTCTCCGGTACCCTTTCCGATGCGCGAACCGCACGAATACAGCGGCTTCTCGATCTGCTTTTCCAAAACGGATGGGTGTCGGGCGATCTCTACATCTTTTCTTATACCGCGCCACTTCTGTTCCGTCACACCAACGGGGCCGGAACACCATGAGCGGCACAGCAATCGTTTCGATTCTTTTTCCCTCCCCGTGCCTCTCGTGCGGGGAACTAACCGAGGAGAATCACCTTTTCTGCCCCGAATGCGACCGCTAT
>CALITV010000201.1 GCA_938048925.1 uncultured bacterium
GGCCACGAGCGGCCCCGTCGTCATGCCGCACCTCGGTGCCAACGACTGGGAGCGCTGGGACAACTCATCGTTCCTACCCGTCTTCCTCGAAAGCGGCAGGACCTACCGCTTCGTGATCCGCGACGGGATGAACATGTCCTACTTCTCTCATTTCGACACCTACAGCGGCGCCGGCGGCGGCGCCGGCGGACTCAACCGTGTCAATTTCTCGGCGCTGAAATTTCTGCGCATGACGACAGAGTGACCTTCATCCCACCTTTGTTTTGTTGCTTTCCGTAAATAAAGGCTATAATACCGTGTCGCCAAGAAGAGAAAGGAGCACCGTCATGGTCAGGAATCTCATTTTGAAAATGGTCTCCAAAGGGGTCATCTCTTCCGACAACGCCAACCGCCTCGTCAACATGAAGCAGGACATAGACCCCATCTGGAAAGGCATTACCCGCGGCTACATAGACGAAAAGAAACTCGCCCGTTTCTTCGAAGAAGAAGGCTATCCGGTCATCTATGATGAAGGCACCGTTGCGTTCCAGCGCGACGACATCTTCAAATTCTTCACACCCGATATCATCGCCCGCCACCTCGTCTTTCCACTCTCGTACAAAAAGGAGAATCGAGACATCATTCTCGGATTTCTCAATGCCGCCCACCTCGACACCGTCCGCGCGATGATACAGCACATCTTCCCCGACCTTACGACTACCTACTTTCATGTCCCCTACACGGTATTCCGCCGCGTGGTGTACAAGAACTTTCTCTTCGACATGAGCAAGTATGCCTCGATGAAGGCAAGCCTCGCGGCGGCGGGACGCCCTACCATCGAGATAGCGCCGGGTCCCGCCGATCCACTCAACGCCTTCTCGCAGATGGCCGAGCGGGTCATCCGCTTCTCGATAGAGAACAATTCTGTCGTCTTTCGCGACGAGGCGACCATCAACCGCTTCCCCCTCGCATCACTGCCGACCATTCGCGAAGGACTGCAGAAACGATATCTCGAACTCTCGGCCGACAAGGCGGTCAAGGTCCTTTCCCCCACCGAGAAGATACTCCTCTTCACCAACATGGGCGTCAAGCGCGACGACCGGTTGGTCATCGCGACCCGTGAAGGGGACGCGCGTTTCTTCATCCTCGTCAACCCGCATGTCTCCCTCTACGATATCGTACGGGTTCTCGAACCGGATCAGGCGGAGCAGAAGCCGGATACGTCACGGCCTGCACGGGAACTTGATGCCGATGAGATATTCAAGATGTGAGCGCAACGCTCTGCCTGCCCCATGAGCAATCTGGAAAACAAAGAACTCATCCGGCGGGCCGCGCTGGGAGATGTCGCGGCGTTCGAGGAACTCGTAGCGCGCCATAAACAGGCGCTCTACGCCTATGTGCTCGGCATGACCGGCGGTGATCACGCTGCGGCGGCCGACATTCTGCAGGAGACGCTTCTCAAGGCGTTCCTCAATATTGCCCGTTTCCGCGGTGACTGCGCCTTTATCACATGGCTCTGGCGCATCGCCCGCAACGAGTTCGCCGATTACCGGCGGAGTCCCAAAACGGCCGAGAACGCGCCTCTCGATTCCGCCCCGCACCACTTGCTGGCAAAAGACCACTCGTTCGAAGAGGAGATAACGAAGCACCAGCGGCGTGAGGCGCTCTACGCCCTCCTCGCGATGCTCACCCCCGAACACCGCGAGGTGATCGTTCTGGTGGACATCCAAGAGATGCGTTACGATGAGGCGGCGGCACTCACCGGCATCTCGGAGAGCGCTTTGAAATCGAGACTCTTTCGGGCGCGGGAGAACCTGCTGGAAATTGCCATGGCCAACAGGAAACTTTTTCGGTGAAGAGGCGGTCTGTTATGTGGTTGTTTACGATACTGCCATGAACGAGTGTTCGCGAACAAAAGAAAAAGCGGCCGCATGGCTGAACAATGAGCTCGACGACGCCTCCCGCATATCGTTCGAGACTCACTGCGCCAACTGTCCCGACTGTGGCAAGGTACTCGAAACGGCGCGGTGGGTCGGCGCGGCGCTTCGGGAAACGGCCGCCTATCCACTTTCGATACCCCCGGCACTCGACGAGAGGATCCACCGGGCGATCGTCACGGCGGCACAGCGACGCCGAACGGACCGAACCGCGTGGGGCTCGCTCCTACGTCCCCTGTTCGCGGCGGCGGCGGTCCTGTGTGTCATCACCGTCACCGCCCTGCTCATCTGGAAGGGTTCGAAACCAGAAGAGGCGGTTGAACAGGGAACGCTCGTCTCCCGCGCCGAGGTCAAGGCGGGCGAGCCGATCACCATAGAATTAGCCTACGAGGCGAGCCGCGCCCTCTCGCAGGTAGAGGTCGCCATCGAACTGGGCGAAGGGCTCTCTTTCTTCAGCGGAGTCCCGGCGATCGTTTCCGAAAAGCGTCTCCGCTGGAGCGGACCTCTCACGGAAGGCAAGAACATCGTGCCGTTCGTGGTGACCGTCGAGCGTCCCGGTACATGGCGAATCAACACCACCGCGACCTACGAGGGGCACCGCCACCGTCATCGTATCGTCCTTTCCGCCGATAAATATACGGTGGTCGTTGCGCAGTACCGCTTGCCGCCAGAGAGCCTCGATGCGGCGGTGCCCTGATCTCCTTCCGCTCTTCGGGGCGGTCTCTCTCCCCCTCCTTGCCGTTCTCGCCGACGAAACGGAAACGATTCTCAAGAGTTCGGTTCGTATCATCGAGGGAGCGGTAGCCGCCGACTGGGAACTGCGGTTCCTCGCCCCGGAACGCGCCGACACGATCTTGCCGGATAATGACACCGTCAGAACACGCGATGTTCTTCCGCGCCCCGTCAGAGAAGCGAAACGCTCTCCCAAACCGACCTCGACGATCGGCACCCCGACCGCCCAAGAAACACGCACGAAAGCACCACCGCCGCCACCTCCCGCTCACGATACGCCGAACCGGCTCTCCGAAAAGACACCGTCACCTCCGCATTCCGCCGTGACATCCTCCTCTGCCGCGCGTGCCGATCCAAAAGTTGACAAAACGAACGACGCGGACGACGATAACGCCCAGAAACGAAAGAAGGAACGGCGTGAGATACTGCGCGAAGAACGGAAGGAACGCGACTACCACAACCGCCGGATCGAATAGTGCCCACCTCTTTCTCTCCTTTCTCTTCTTTCTGCTCCTTCCCGCCTTTCTCTCCGCCGGAAACCTGACGATACGAGGGAGCGTGGGGGCTATCTTCGACAGCAATATCGAACACTTATCAATAGTTGACTTCCTCGTTATGGGGAAGCGATACGGTCTTTTTGTCCGGAACACGGCAAGTGCCGACTACGCGTTCGGCATCGAGGATTCTCTCTCCATGGGAGTCTCTCTCCTTTCCGAAACCGGCCTCGATGTTCCCGAGAAATCGCGCCTCCAAGAAACCGCCTTCTTTGGGTGGCATCTCGATCTGCGCAACGATCTTTCGCTCGATCTCTCTCTCCTCGCGCATCACGCATCGGAGAACTATCTCCGTCTGCGCAACATGTTCCTCGACTTCTTCGGCGGCGCCGATCTGTTCTGGGATAAAGACGATCACCACACCTTTTACGGAACGGTGCGCGCCGGCTACTTCATCGGTTTCGATGAAGAAATGCAATACCTTACCGGTCCCGCTGCCGCTATCGAGGCAGGATACTGGCACTATCCGACCGAACACACCGATCATATCAAGGGCGGAATCGGCCTCGAGGGATTCTTCTTCCGTCCCGAGGAACTCTCGTCCTGCGCCGATGTGCTCGTCGTCCACAACCGTTCTATCAAGACCTATCTCTTTATCGAAGGGAAGGCCGATCTGACGCCGGTCTTTCTCAAGGTTACCGCGCGCTACGCCTATCTCGCGTGGCTCAACAGCGACCGGCTCAACGAATGGAAGAAGCGGCGGCAGGAACATATTCCGTCAGCGGCGACGCAGATACTCTGGCGCATCAACGCCAACTTCGATATCGCTCTCACCTATACCTACCGTTACATTTTCTCGAACTTCGGAAAAGATGCGGCCGACTATGCCGACTATACGATGGACCGGCACACAGCGATCCTCGAGGTGACGGGCCGCTACGAGGGAGAGACGCCTTGAGACGCTCACATCCCCTTCTCCTTGTCTGCATGGCGATGTTCTTCTGCACCGCCTGTCCCGGCCCGATCTACCGCTCGATCGAGTGCGGTATCCTCGACGGCGATGCTCGCGATCAGGACATCGCGCCCGACAACGACGGTCTTCTCGATGAAGATGCTCTTCCGTGGGACGACATCGTCGGAGATGACGACATCCCGCCACAGCCGGTCATACTCCAGTGGGGTTCTTCGGGCGACGAGGTCGCCGCCGCGGTCGAGGCGGCACCCGACGGAACGCTGTTCGTCACCGGCGGCACCACCGGCGAAATCTTCGGTAATCAAAACAGCGGATCGAGCGACATCTTTCTCACGCGCATAGCCCCCGACCATTCGTTCCAGTGGACGCTGCAGTGGGGTTCGAGCAACTTCGACCAAGCGCTCACTATCAGCCGCGGCGATGATGGTTCGCTCTACCTCTCCGGAATGCGCGAGGCGGTCGTTGACCCGTTTACCGGCACCGGTATCGGTCGCATGTTCATCGCCCGTCACTCGCCCGAAGGTAAAGAAATCTGGCGGCGTCAGTGGGGATCCTTCGACAGCAACCATCCGTCGAGCGCCGTGACCACCCTCGACGGAACGACATATGTCGCCGGCTGGGTATATGGGACGGTCGGTGAGAACGACAACAAAGGATTCAGTGACATCTTCCTTTCCCGCTTCGATCAGGACGGCACCGAACGGTGGAGCATCCAATGGGGAAGCGGCCTCATTGATGCCGCTTACGGCGTCGTAGCGACGACGAGCGGTTGGCTCTATGTCACCGGTTTGACCTACGGCGTCATCGAGTCGGGCGTCCCTTGGGGCGGCAACGACATCTTTCTCTCGAAAGTAACCACCGGCGGCGGAGTGGCGTGGACCCGTCAGTGGGGCTCGTCCGGCGAGGACCGATCTTACGCGCTCGCAACGGACGCGGCGGGGAATCTCTATCTTGCCGGCTCGACGAGCGGCGGCCTCGGCGGGTTCTCCAACATCGGCGGCCTCGACTGTTTTCTCATGAAGTTCTCTTCCGACGGCATCCTGCTGTGGACCTACCAGTGGGGAACCGAAAAAGACGAAGAAATCTACGCACTCGCCAGCGTCCTCGACGGCGAAATTTACGCAGTTGGCTACGCGAACGCACCATTCGACGGCGCCCCCCATCGCGGCAAACGGGACATTCTCATTTCTCGTTTCTCATCCGACGGAGAGCCGCGCGGACACCACCTCTACGGCACATCGGCCGACGAGGCGGCGCTCGCCGCTCGCTCTTCACCGCCCTATCTCGTCATCGCAGGAGGCACCAGCGGGAACCTCGGCGCCGAGAACGCCGGTGGCTACGACATCTTCGTTATCTTGCACCCGCTTCCGTAATTATT
>CALITV010000202.1 GCA_938048925.1 uncultured bacterium
GCGCGCCGAGATCGAGCGCCTGCAGGCAGAGAACGAACGGCTCGCCAGCGAGATCGGCTCGCTCAAAGAAGAACTTGCCGTCAAAGCGGAAGAGGCCCGCGAAGCCAGCAAGAAGGGAAAGATCGCCGAGGAGTACGCCGCCGAGATGGATAGAACGGCGGAACAGATGCGCGCGCTGCAGGAAACGATCAAGAAACTCGAGGTCGAATTGGCTCAGGAACGAGAGAACGCTCAACGCGCGCTCGAAGAACGGACCGTCGTCAGCAAGACCGTCGAAGATCTGAAGGCCCAGATCAAGGAGGAATCGGAGCGTTCGCTCAAAGGGGCGTCGGAACAGGTGGAGGAACTCAAGAAGAAACTCGACGAGGCGCGCGACGAACTTGAGGATCTCCGCATCGTCAACCGCGAGATGAAAGAAAAGGTGAAGACGACCGAAAAGGATATGGAGCGCATGAAGGCCGAGCACGAGGAGTTCCTCGCCAAGAAGAACGATCTCGAACAGCGCATCATCGCCGCTGAAAACCGTGCCGCCCAGCAGATTGAAGAGATGAAGGCCGCTTTCGAGAAAAAAGAGGTCGAAGCGCGCGAGGAGGCAACGCGGCTCGCCGAGGAGATGAAGGCCGGATACGAAGCAAAGATACGGCCGCTCGAAGACGAGCTCAAGATAAAGAGCGAGAAAATAGAAATCCTCCAAGCGGAGAAAGAGACGCTCGAGATAGACGCCGCCACCGCGAAGTACAAGGCCGAACAACAGGAAAAGCAAATCGCCGAGACACAGGCGAAGTTCGAAGCGGCCGAAAAGGAACTCACCGAACTTCGTGAGACGGTTCTCCAGTTCTCGCAGATAAGCGATGAGCGCGACGCCGTTCAAAAAGAGCGCGACGATCTCGCCGCGAAACTCGCCGAGCGTGAAAAGACCTGCACCGAACTGGAAGGAAGAATTTCAGGAGCGATGGCGGAGATATCCGATCTCCAGAATCGCACCGAGGCGATCGCCGCCGAAAAGGTAACGCTCGAAAAGCGGGTCGCCGAACTCGAACTCGTCGCCAAGAAAGTGGAAAAACTCGAAAAGACGGTCGCCGAAAAGGACAAAGAGATTGTCCGGTTGAACGAACAGGTCCAGTCGCTCCTCTCGCGCATCGAGGCGGCGCGCAAAGCGCTTGAGGGGTGACGGAAGCGGGATGGAACTTTCGCTTTCATT
The DNA here is from genome assembly GCA_938048925.1 of uncultured bacterium. Taxonomy (GTDB): domain Bacteria; phylum UBP6; class UBA1177; order UBA1177; family JAKLFG01; genus CALITV01. The sequence continues at coordinate 1,202 of CALITV010000202.1, forward strand.
CGTTCTGGGCCTGCTCGTCGAATACGGAATTCTTACCCCCGACAAGAAGGATCTTTTTCTCAACAAGCGCGACTACTACGAATCGCTCTACCGGAGCCGACACAAGAAGGACCCTTTTGTAACCGATCTTGTTCTCTTCATGTGCCGAGAGGAAGAAGTCGTGCTCGACGAGGAGCGTCTGATCCGCCTCATCGCCGGACGCGCCGGATGCGACTTCATCGTTCCCGATCCGCTCAAGATAGACACGCAACTGGTCACTTCGCTCATTTCGCTCCCCTACGGCCGTGCCCACCGTGTTTTACCGCTCTACGAAGAGAATGGCGCCATCGTCGTCGCAATGGCCGACCCCTTCAACCTCGAGGTGCTCGACCAGTTGCAGGCGACCGCCAAAAAGCCGATCTATCCCGTCGTTGCGGCACCGGGGACCGTAGACAAATTGCTCGGCGACATTTTCGGGTTCAAGAAATCAATCAAAAAGGCTGCCGAAGAGAAGGAGCGCGACCGCTACGCCTCCATCGAGCAACTGACGAAGATATCGGAAGGCGGCGAACTCGACGACAAGCACATCGTCAATGCCGTGGACCACATGCTCCGCTACGCCGTCGAACAGGGAGCGAGCGACATTCATATCGAACCGAAGCGGGACGAGACGCTCATCCGGTTCCGTCTCGACGGACTCATGCACACCATCTATACCTTTCCCATCGCGGCGCACCCCTCGTTTCTCTCACGACTCAAGATGCTCGCCCGCATGGACATCGCCGAGAAACGACGACCGCAAGACGGACGCATCAAACTGATGCTCGGAGAAGAGCACGAGGTCGAACTGCGCACCAGCACTATCCCCACCGTTTACGGCGAGAAGATGGTGCTCCGCATTCTCGAGTCGAGTTTCTTCATCCGCCCGCTCGATGCGCTCGGTTTCGACGAAAACCAAATCGCGGGCTGGCGAAACGGGGCGAAAAAGGGCTACGGCATGTTGCTTGTCACCGGTCCTACCGGCAGCGGCAAATCAACGACGCTCTATTCGACCCTCAAAGAACTTGCGCGCCCCGACATCAATATCGTTTCCATTGAAGACCCAGTCGAAATCGTCATCCCCGAGATAAACCAGATGGGAGTGAACCCCAAGGCGGGCATCACCTTTTCGTCGGCCCTGCGTCACATTCTTCGGCAAGACCCCGACATCATCATGGTCGGCGAGATCCGCGACAAAGAGACGGCCGATAACGCGGTACAGGCGGCACTCACCGGCCATTTGGTTTTCTCGACGCTTCACACCAACGACACCGCCTCCACGGTAGAACGACTGATAGACCTCGGCATCGAGCCATTCCTGCTCGCCTCGGTGCTCAACGGCATCCTTGCCCAGCGTCTTGTTCGCAAACTCTGCCCCTTCTGCACCTACGACAAGGAGATGAGCGACGAAGAGAAAGTGACACTCAAACTGCCCACCGAGAACCGCTACCGCATCAAAGCCGCCGAAGGATGCGTCAAGTGTCGTTTTACCGGCTACAAAGGGCGCACTGCGATTGTCGAATATCTGCCGGTCACCGCAAAAATGGCACGGCTCATTGCGAGTCACACGACGACCGATGAAATACGCCAGAACGCGGTAATGGACGGCATGGTCACCCTGCGCGAAGCGGCGATACGCAAACTCGCGGCGGGCGTCACCTCGTTCGACGAGATCGTAAAAGCGCTCTATTTCGAGTAGCGCCGTCCCGGCCGTTCGCCGGTTTTGACATCCTTCGGATTGTCGGGTTGTGGCGTGTAATCGTCGAAAGGACACAACTCCGGATGATGATCGCAGTAGCATTCCATGTCGCGCGCCTTCATGAGCGGCGAAATGCTGTCCTGCCAAACAAGCCAATGACTTTCGAATTCGGGGCTTCCCTGCCGATATTCCAGAACACCGTCTTTGTGCGGTGTCGGCAGGGAGCAATAACTCTTCTTCAAGTCATACCGGTAATAGCAAAGACGGTTGTCCCAGTCATCGAGTGTTTCGTTGGTATAAATGATGTTCGAGTAGAGGATAAGATTTCCTCTCACCATTACGGCGATATTGTTCATGGTTTTGTCATCCGAAGGAATATCTTGTGTTATTTCTTCGTACTGAACTGGAGTTTTCGACAGATCGACACGGACAAATCCGTTTTTCATGGCTACGGGGGAAAAGTAGATGGTCTTTTCGTTCGTTTTGTCTATCACCACATGCCGTATCTGTTCTTCGCCTCGGTTGATCAATAAACAGTCGGATGATGATAGGGGGGCTTTAGATAAGTTACAGAGGTATCCCTTAAAATCGTTTGTGTAAAATCCGAGCAAATTTCCTTTGAGATTAGGGCCGTACCCTACCCCCTCGCCCAGACTCGTCCATTTCCATTCGCCGATCTTCGCGTACATCATCTTTGCGGCGTCGCCGTCTTTTTCTTCGATGTTCGCAAACGCCCATGTTTCGTTGATGACGGGGTTGTAGGATATACTTCTGATCTTCCCCGGGTATGCGGCGGTATAGTGGCCGTCCGCATCTTGGTAAACGAGATATTCGTTCTTGTCCTCTAGGGATACTGTCGCGACTGCGCCCAATATCGCCCCTCGATGATAACTTACCACATCGTTGCCGGAACTCATTTGGGGAACGCGGTATTTTCTCGTCGTAAGATCGAACTCAAATACCCTGAAATAAGTTGGATATTTTTTCCAATCTATCTGCCCGGTATCTCCCATGGCCACCCCTATCTTTCCTTCGCTCAGGTTGAAGTGCTTGAAGGTCACCATCCCACCTTGCCAAACAAGTGGAAGAGTGGAGTTAAGGGTATTGATTGGATTTACTACCATTTCGCATTCGCCCACATAGATGAGATCTTTGTAGGTTTCATACAGCGGTTCTAGGTTCTCCATCACACAGGGATAACCGCAGCAGTCGTGCTGGGGCATCGCAGTGCACAGAGCACAGTTCGGCTCCTTCCACAAGTTGCGGACGCACTGAGGATCGCTTTTCCATACCTTGTCGCACTTGCGGCAGAAGTGCATCTTGCCGTCGGTGTCGTAGTAGGGAAAGTTCGCCGTCGTCAGGTCGGGACATTCTTCGTTCCCGGTGTGGGTGTTCGCTATATACTCGGTCCCTTCGGGATCGGCGAGACAGGCGGCGACCACCGCATCAATGTCGGCGTCGGGCAGGGCGGCATCGTCAATCGCTGGCCAGAAGTCTTCATCCCCCTGCACAACAACATTATCGTTGGTTACTTCAATACAGTACTGCGCCTCGTTGCAGGTGTAGCCGTACTCGCAGGGGCCGCACTGCACTCCTCTTATTATTCCGCAACGCCCCGCGCAGAGTGTCTCCGCATCATCGGTCGCTGCCGGTGTCGAAGGGTTACAGGCAAAGAGAAGAAGGGAAATCACTCCTCCCCATGCCTCTCTTGATAAGAATGCTTTTCCGTTATGACTTCTCATCGCGACACCGTTATGTGGCCGTTGTTGACCTGATACACCATGCCGTTTCGTTCATAGCGGTCATGCAGGATCGCCCGGTCACCCGAAAGCGCGGTGAGCGATGCGTCCTGACCGACTTCATAGATGCCGCTCCAACAGCCGAGATAGAGCGTTCCGCGATCTTCGCCGAATTGGGCGAGGTCGCATTCCTTCTTCGTCTCGCCCAGTTTCACCGGTGTTTCGATATTTGTCAAATCGTACAGCGCGGTGCGCCCGGTCGCGAAGAATCGGTCATGATAGATCGCCAGACGGTCGCCGACGGTCGCCACATCCAAGGCGGGATAGGTGGTCGGAATGGTGAACACCTTTACCGGCTTGGTCGGGTCGTCGAAGAGGTTGTAAAATACCGCGCCCTTCGTTTCGGCCGCAATGAGGAATTGACCGTAACGGGTAAGGTTCACCGCGCCGCCGGTCGAAACGGATCGTACTTTCTTGAGTGCACCATCGGTGCCGATGCGCAGAACATGTATCTTTGTGCCGGTCACGGCGTAGAGGTAGTCGCCCCAGATGACCATGTCGCTCACCGTGCCGAGGATCGTGAGATTTTCAGCGGTGAGACTGCCGTCGTCTTCGACCTTAAGGACACGAATGCCGATGAGTCCGCCGACATAGAGGCGGTCTTTTTTGCCTACCAGTGAGTGTTTGTAGTCGAGGAACCAGTATTTCTTGTAGGCCGGCTCATCGAATGGATGGCATCCCTCCCAGAGAAGGTCGATGCCACCGGTGACGGCGTTACCGTTCCGCGCGATACAGTACCCGTCCCGGGTATCGCCGGGCCGTTCGGCAATGGCGATCTCTTCAACGGTGACCGTGCCGGTCGCGGTGTCAAGAACGACCGCGGCCGCGCTATAGGTCTGCTGTTGCGGTTGGGTGATGAACCGGATAGTGTCGCCTTCGGTAACAGTGAAGGTGGTGTAGAGATCGACCGGCAAATCCGAGGCAAGTTCCGTGAAGCCGTCGTAGGGGGTATAACTCCAGAGGTCGTGGTGCGGTGTCGCCGTTTCTCCAGCGACGGTCATGCCGCCGATGAAGTAGATGGTGCCGTCGGACCCGACGGAGACATTAATGAAGTCGCGGGCGGCCGGTTTTGTCGCCGTTTCGATGAGGTCGAACGATTCGGCGCTCGCATTGAACGAGTAGAGTGTCAGGGCGTCGCTTTCGTAGGTGAGGAGATAGAGCCGGTGCGCGGCCGCGATGAGGTGACGCGCGGTGCCGGTGTTCGGGATGGTGCCGATCCGGGTTACGGCATGGGTGTGTTCACCCGGCTGCGGGTCGTCGATAGCCGTGATATGGTAGAGTCCGCCGCCGATAACGAGGTAGAGTTGATCATCGAGTATCGCGCCGCTCGTGAGCGGTCCGACGCCGTGCGGGAGGGCGAATGAACCGGCGAGAGCCATGTCGCTCGGCCGGGCAATGGTCTGTGTCTTGATTTCGACTGTTCCGGTGCGGGCATCTTCATAGAAGAACAGCGTTTCGCCGTCGTAATTCAGCGCGACTTTCAGATTTTCCTGCGGGATGATCCGCTGGCTCTTTGTGATCGCTTTTGTCGCCGCGTCGTAGGCCCACTGCTCGAACCGGTCATCTTGGAACGGATAACCGGGCCGCGCTTCGGGTATCGTATGCGCCACATCGAAAGGCAAGCGTACCGGTGGAAGAAACTTGTCGTCCGGGTCGAATACGCCGACATACTTTCCATAGGTGATAGGGGTTCCCTGATAACTGTCGCGCGTCGAACGGGCGAATATGGCGCTGTTTCTGAAGCAGGCGGGATTCTGTGTCTTGCCGCCCTGACCATCGTCGATAAGGTCGTTCTCCTCGGTACAGGCCACCACGCCGGTCGGCCCGCCGGAAATCGCGTATGAAATGCACGGGGCGATCGGCAAGCCGGGGTTTTTGGCGGCGTTATTAACATAAGTTTCGTAATCGTTGGGATAGTCTGCTTTATAATCGTTCTTCCAGTCCCATGTGAAGATTTGTTTGGTAGAATTTCTCTTCCACGATTCCCATGAACTCTCTATTTTGTTCGTACCGGTCGGCTGTTGCCATGCGTTTTTACCGCTTGTCGGATCAATCGGTGCCGGATCGCTCCCGTGACTGTAGGCGAAATCGCTTGAGTAGCGAGAGTATCTATAGGTACGGTTGCTCGTCGTACAGTAACCATCCTTCCCCCAATATTCGTCATAACGACTCTGCGGCACCCAGCAATAGCGAAGGGTGGTGGGATGTGCCGCCGCTCCGAATCGCAACAGTTGAATTCCCGAATCATGCTCTATCGATATCTCGGACGGCACTTCGCGGTAATCCCAGCGTCCGCCCGCCACATACCGCGAGCCGCTCGGTATGTTGACGGCGCGAGTGGCTATTTTAGTATAATAGGTTCCATCGGCCGTGATGGTATCGCCGAACCTGTCAACAAAAGTAGTGCCTTTGTTATCGCAGACATCGCCGATACCGTCAAGATCGTGGTCCGGTTGCCAGTACCATGTCCCCTTTTTGATTAACAGGGATCCTTCCCAACGAACATATCCCAAATTATGGTTCCATGTTTGATACCGGGCGCCGCCATCGCGAGCATCGCCACAATACGGTAGGTTGCCGCCAGTCGAATTGCCCCCACCTAGGCGGCATTCGCCTTGAATAAGCTCGCTGTTCCAGTCGGGGGCCGCCTGATATGGGTTTTTTATCAACGGACAATTATCGCATACATCGGGAATGCCGTCCCCATCTGAATCGACGAGGCGGTTGCCGTTCACATCATACCAAGAGGAGTAGTAAAAGGCACCGGGACAGGGATCGGCGCAATCAAGAGTTCCATCGCCGTCATAGTCGGCATGATTGGCATCGAAGGGACAGGGGTCACAGGCGTCGTCAATTCCATCGCCGTCTGAATCCATGGGAACGGGGTTTCGTCTGTCGGGGCAGGTGTCGAAACGATCCCTGACACCATCTCCATCGGAATCTCTGGTGTCTCCGCTTTCATATTCATATCCCGACATTTTAATAGTGGGATCGCCATAAAAGGTACTCATGACCATCGTCGTATGGTTTCCCTTTTCTGCAAGATGCCCGATAAAATAATTCGAGAAGGACGCTCCCCAATATTCCCCATGGCTCCAGAAATGTGAAATAATGAAAGAATATCCGGCCATATCAATTCCTCCCGCCACGCGTGTCGGGGCTATCGAAATGATGGCGCCGTTAAGAAGCATGGCGTTTGCCAATGACATTTTATCTTTCGATCCGTCGTTATGACAATACTTCCCACTACAGGAATCAGGCCAACCGGTAAGACACGAAGCCTGAATAATAACGGCCTGCTTTTCCCGATCAACGGTAAAGGCATCCCTGTTATCGAATACCGGCGATGCCCCTGTCGGACCGCCATGGGCATTGAAAAAGACAATTCCCGGACCATAAGTGTTCCATAAAAATGGGGCCCAATCTTTTTCAATATCTCTATCATCAAAACTGAACAGCTCGTCCCGGCGCGTGTCGTCGTTCCAAAGCCAATCATTCCAGATACAAGTGCAATTATAGTATGTGTTACCCTCTTCATCTTCCTCTTCTTTAAGTTCACTACAGGCGAGACCCCAATCATCTCTCGTTATGCACAGAGCGGTAGCTTCTTCCAAGGAAAGTCCGGGATTGCCATATTCATCCTCTGCATAGCCCTTGCTATCCCATGTCTGATCACTCATGAAGTGATATACCCATGGCTCTTGATAAGAACGGGAATCGAAATCGTGATACCCAAAACGTTTAAGGTGTCCTTTGGTTTCTAGTGCGCCATTCAACGGCAGTAAAGAGTTCGGATTGTCGAAGTCAAAATTCTGGTGTTGCAACCATCCCATGTCGCCCTGCAAAAGAAAGATGTTCCGACGACGATCAAGCTCGGCTTGATCGACCCTGTTCTCGTAAGCGACGATTTTAGAGAGAATACTGTCTAACCTCTTTATTCCGTCGGAGTCGCTCAAATATACCGGTATGCGACCCATGTTGTCAATTTCAACTTCTGTGTCTCTTGCGCCCCACGAGGTCATTTTCGCGGGCCATATTGGCCAATCTGAAGTTAATTCGGCGTAATAAAAGTCGGTCGGAATCATGCTTTGATATGCATCATCATTCCCTTCGCCCAAGTCAGTTCTTTTCATCGGAACATCGCCGTAAATGGGATCGGGATCGCCGATAAGCAGAAGAAAATCAATCTGTCCAACCGAGGCTCTTTCCGTTTTGAGCCAAGCGCGTATTCTTTCGGAGGCAAGATAACCGATTCCGCCGCCCCAACCCGATTGGTTGGTCTGAAGCACATTGTTGAAATATCTTCTGGTCGGCGTTACGACGACAACATCAAAGCCACGGTCATTCTTTGAGCGTACGAACCATTCTCCTTTTTTCGATTCGTTCACTATCCGGTCGGTCGTTATGATGTAGAGTCGATTCCTCAATTCGGGCAAAAGATAGGGCTGTATCGAATGTATTGCAGAAGCATTAGCCGCTCCGAAAAGTAGCGATTGGAAAAAAGAAACATCGAATTTGGAACGGATAGGGTAAACGACAGTATTGGAATTGCCGGATGAGATGACCTTGAGCGTCCCGGAAACGAGATGGCGCAACTCTTTCGTTACCGGATTGTAAAGAAAGGGATAAACGGGTATCCGTATAAGATGAACGCCCCTTTTGTTCCCTTCACTGATTGTTCCAATATGGTTCGCGGGGTAAAACGCATTAGTTCCGTAGATGTCCATGTTTTTACCCTCTTCTATCGACGCACCGGCGCGATAGTTCGGGAAAAGCGGATCGGCAATTTGTTTCGGGATTTCGACATGGAGGGCAGTTACATAAAGTGGATCTTCGATGACAACCGATTCAACGGAAGCACCATCGGGGATGATGAAGGTGAGAGAATACATCGGCAAGGCCGGTTCGCCATCATAACCGAACCATGTTTCTCGAGGAAACAACGCGATGTTCCCGTTCATTTGGGGAATTATGTCATGTCCCGATGGATGCAATTGCGCGGTGAATTCGATGGCCGAAAGCGTGGTCGTTAAGGCAAAGAACGCGGCGATAAGAAAAAATCCTTTCTTCATCCTCTACACCCTCTATCTCCGTTGTTGGTGATTGCTGATCGGTGGTTCGAACTCGTTTTTCCCTTATACGACCCAGAAAAGCATTTCTTTCACTCCATCCCCATGCAGATACCTTTCGGCTTTGTGACTTTGCTACATCCCGCATTAGAAGCGATTGCCTCTGGAAATCAAGTTTTCCGTGGATGGGATCACTTCTTTCCCATCGCCTTTTTCTTACGCATGGACTCCCCGTGGATCTCGATACGATGGGATGCGTGAACCAGACGGTCAAGGATTGCGTCGGCGATGGTGTGGTCGCCGATGACATCATGCCAGTTCTTGACCGGCAACTGAGAGGTGACGATGGTCGCCTGTCTGCCGTGGCGGTCTTCTATGATGTCAAGGAGAATGAGCCGCGCCTCCACATCGAGTTTCTGGAGGCCGAAATCGTCGAGGATGAGAAACTGCTGCTTGGCGATACGGGCGATGGTCCGGGGATAGGAGTTGTCGGCCTTCATGGTCTTGAGGTCGGCAAGGAGCCGGTTGGTGTTGGCGTAAAGTACCCGGTACTGCTTGAGGCAGGCATGATGACCGATGGTCGAGGCGACATAGCTCTTGCCGGCGCCGGTCGGTCCGGTGATGAGGATGTTCTCGGCCTGATCGATGAAAGAGCAGGTGGCAAATCTCACGATCTGTGTCTTGTCGATGTTGCGGGCGGCCGAGAAGTCGAGTTCGGCCACCAATGCCGGATAGCGGAACTTCGCTTGCTTGATGCGGCGCTCCTGTACCTTCTGTTGCCGATAGAGCCATTCGGCTTCCACGATGACATTCACGATCTCGTCGTTGGTGTAGCGGGCATGTGTCTCCAGCGCCGCCTTCCACGCTTCGAGCATACCGTACAGTTTGAGTTCACTCATCCGGTTGGTCAGGACATTGTTCATGGCGATACCTCCTAGTGGTAGTCGTTTCGTAAGTTATGGTGCTCCGGCAGGGTGTAGTCGACCGGGTTCAGCGCGAGTTTGTACAGCTCCGCCTTCAGGATATCCTCGATGCTGCGGTAACTGTATCTCTTGAAACCGAGACCTTGCTTGCAGGCATCGTTGAGCAGGACGGGTCCGTAATTGCTCTCTTTGCCCAGAGCCAAGATGCCGTGGCAGAGCCGGTTGGCGATATGCGGATGACGGCTTTTATCTATCACCGCTTTGAGGTATGCCGCCGTTTCGGGACCGATGGCCGCCCCCTTGGCGAGGACCTCATCCTCGTTCCACTCCAGCACTCCCGGTTGATGCTCCGGCGGCAGATGGGCCGATATCAGGTTTTGCCGTTTCCCCGTCCGGACATGATAGGCTATCCGCTTATGGTTGTAGTAGACCTCAAGGTGTTCTTCACTGTAGGCTACCTCGACGATCTTACCGACATAGATAAAGGGGACGCTGTAGAAGCTGTGGTCGTCGCTTGTCTGGATGTAGCAGAACTTGCTCACCTTCTTTGTTTCACGCCGTTTCGGCTCATAACGGTCTGTCGGGAGCGGCCGAAGCAGTTCCCGTTCATCCCGCTCGAAGAGTTGGCGTCTGCTTTCCTTTCTGTTGGTCAGGGGCTTGTTGTTGAGCTTGTCCACGAGTTCCCGTATCCGCTGGTTCAGGGTGTGGAGATCGAAGAAGGTCTCTTTCCGCAGTAGGGCGTAGACCTTCTTGTAGACGATCTTCACCATGTTCTCGACATGGGCTTTGTCCTGAGGGGCTGCGGTCCGGGTAGGATGGGCGACCGTCCCGTAGTGATGGCAGAACTCCTTGAAAATGTGGTTCAGGACCGGTTCATACCGGTGCGCCCGGGTAACGGCGCATTTCATGTTGTCGGGCATGATGAGGGCGGGGGCGCCGCCCATGTACTCAAGGGCGTTCGCCAGTCCGTTGAGAAAATGGGCCGTCTTCTGGCTCTTCAGCGCCTCCACATAGACGAATTGGCTGTAGGGCAGGACCGCTACCAGCACTTCGGCTTTCCACTCTTCCTGCGTCGAGGGATCTTTCAGCGGGAGTTTCCCGCCGGCGAAATCGACAAACAGCTTGTCGCCCGCCTTGTGATCCAGGTACACGGAACTTTCGATCTTCCGCAGGCCCTCCTTCAAATAGGTGCAGAACTGCGTGTAGGCGTACCCGTCGGGATGCCGTTCCAGATACTCCTGCCACAGGCAGTTCATGTCCACGCCGCGTTTGCCGAGGTCCTTTTCCATGAGCGGGATCTCTTCCTTGAGTACCGTGAGCCGTTCCGGCTCCTCGGGGCCTCGGTAGAAGAGTTCCTCCAGATCGCCGTCATTCAGTTGTAGCACCTCCGCAAGGGGTAGGTTGCTTTGGAGAAAGGCCTGATAGTAGGCCCTGACCGTGTTCTTGCTGATGTCGAGGATCTTTGCGACGCTCCGGTCGCTCCGTCCTTCCTCCGCTCTCAGTCTCAACAGGTTGCGCACATCCATGATTTTCTTCCTCCGTTTCATGTGGTTACTCCGCCACGGGTTAAAAGTGCGGCGGGAGTTTAGTCCATCGCTCTCCCTTTACTATTTCTGCTGTCTGGATGACCCCTCAGAAGAGGGTGGTCAACGGGACCGAGAAACCCGGTCAGTCAAAATCGAGAAAGGTGGTCAATTGAAATCGAGAAAAGCGGTCAATCAGGATTGAGAAAGGCGGTCAGCTAGCTCCGAGATTTCCAGACACCGTCAAGAGGCTTCTCATCGCGGCACTTTTCGGGGTCATCTTTTTCCTTTGGTTTCGCTTTGATGAGATTCGGGCATTCGTTGTCCGTGTCTTTCCGCCGTCTCCTGCCGCCGAGACCTCGAGCGAAGGAGAGCCTTCCTCGCCTGAGTCGCCGGAGAAAGCAGAGGTGAAGAGTCTCCACCTGGGGCCTCAACCGGGTGAGAAGATCTACACCGAAGAGGACATCAAGCGTCTTAACGAACAGCGTGAACTGCCGTCGCGCCACCCGGCGACCTACACCCACGCTGACTTGCGAAAATACCACATCCGTCCGCCGATCGGAGACATAGACAAGATACGCGACGAACTCAAGTGGGTGGACGAGCCGGAGCGGCAAAGAAAGTTTCCGACGAAAGGGGCTACTCGTCCGCGAAGTCCATCACATTGAGTCTTTGGTAGGAGAAGATCTCGTCTTCGTCGAAGAAGCGCTGAAGTTCGATGAGCGCCTCTTCGGGGGATCCTGAGGCGTGAACCACATTGTTGCGCACCGAGATTGAGTAGTCGCCGCGAATCGTACCCGGCGCTGCCTCGCGAGGATTGGTCGCTCCAACCAGTGTGCGGACCCTTCTGACGATGTCGTGTCCCTCGAGTGCGAGGGCCACGATGGGGGTTTCCATCATCGCTTTCTTGAGATCGGGAAAGAAGGGCTTGTCGCTGAGATGCGCGTAATGTTCGGTGATTATCTTTTCGCTCATCTTGAACATCTTGAGACCGACGATTTTGATGCCTTTGCGTTCGAAACGAGTGATGATCTCACCGACGAGTTCTCGTTGAACCGCGCCGGGTTT
>CALITV010000203.1 GCA_938048925.1 uncultured bacterium
TGAGATTTTCTTGTGGATGTACCGGGACGGGAGGGAACGGGTGCTCTGCGAGCGCGTACCGCGTCGTTCGCTTCTATCGTCGTTTCCCCAGCGGTTCGTTGCATTTATGAAAGACTTCCCGCTCGGACCGGAGACAAAAGCATGTATCGGTATCGGCCCCGGTTCTTTTACCGGTCTCAAGAGCGGCATTTCGTTCGTCTGCGCCTTCCTTTACGCCCATGACATTTTCGAGGTTCGCTGTGTGTCGTCGCTCGATCTCCGCGCCGCACGGGCGGCAGTGCCCATTGGAAAAACCTACCTAACGATACTGCCCTTTCACGAGGGAGAATTGTTCGCCACGATCGCCCGGCGTGATGAAGACAACACGGTGACCACTATCATCCCGCCGGCCCTCGTGGCGGCAAACGAGATCGGCGATTTTGTGTCCCGTAGCAACGCCGCGCCCGACCTCGTCGTCGCTGACGAGGACCTCCCTCCGGCGATCAACCGAGCGATCACGGACGCTTTGCCCTCCGTTTCGCGGAAAACTCCAGAAAACCGCCTCTCGATTACGCTTCTCGCGCTTATTCCCACCCTCGGAGTCGTCGATGTGCGGCACGATCCGCTTTGTTTGCGTTATCTCGCAGCCCCTGCGGCTTTGCGGGAAGACGATACGGCCTACTATGTATCATCTATCTGATTGACCCGAGGAGGTATGTTATGCGAGATTACAAAGTCGTCTCGGCGCCGGAAGAAATCGAACGTCGGCTCCAAAAGACGACACAGGAACACGCCGCCCTCAACGCCCGAGTTGACGAACTGGCGAAAAAAGAGGCCTTAACCCCCGAAGAGGAGGTGGAACTCAAACGACTCCGAAAGATGAAACTGTTCAAAAAGGACATGATCGCCTATCTTCAAGAAATACTGAAAAGGCTAAAGTCGTAATCGCCTAAAAGCAACAAAAACCTTCACGACGAAGAGGTGGAGGAATGCAGATGGTGTTCGAATTCGGAAGCGGCGAGCGGACGCCCGAAGAAGTAACCTTGGAATTGGTCACAGCCGTGAACCACGAGAAATTCGAACTGCTCGGATCGTTCAACCCCCTCGGCGACGACCTTGAACCCGAGATTGTGCGCAAGACGGATAAGTGACACGACGATGGTGACCGCTCGTTTGTCATGCGGCACGCAATCTATGAAACTCTTGTCTATCTTGAGAGTGTCAACCGGGTAATCCTTGAGTTTCGAAAGGGCCGAATAGCCGGTGCCGAAATCGTCTATGGAAAGAGAAATACCGATTTCGTGGAGTTCGCGCAGTTTGCGGAGCGCATCCTGTTCGTTGCGTATGATACCGCTCTCGGTGATCTCGAGCTCGAGCCACAGCGGATCGAGCCCGCTCTTCTCCACCGTTTCGCGGATACGCCGCACGAGCCCCGGACTGCGGAATTCGAACGGGGAAATGTTCACCGAGACTTTTTTGGGAACAAAACCGTTTTCCTGCCACTGGCGGTTCTGGCGGCAGGCATGATAGAGGACCCGTTCGCCGATCTCGACGATGGTGCCGTTCTGTTCCGCGATCGGGATGAAACGATCGGGAAGGATGATTCCCTCTGAGTCGTTCCAACGGATGAGTGCCTCCATGCCGAGGAGATAACCGAACCGGTCAACCTTTGGCTGGAAGAAGGGGATAAATTCGTCGCGTTTGATGGCATCACGCATTTTGCGCTCGATCGTCACCCGTTCGATCATCTCGGCGTTCATCTTTGCATCAAAGAAGCGGTGCGCTCCGCCGCCGCTCTCCTTGACCGCGAACATCGCCGCCTCGGCCTCTTTGACCAGAGCCTCGGCGGTTGTCCCATCGAGGGGGAAGAAACAGATACCGATGCTCGCCGAGACCTGCGCCTCTTGCGTTTCTATCTGGAACGGACGCTCGATCGTCTCCCACACTCGCGGAAGAATGACGAGCATGTCTTCGGGACGGGCGATATCGGAGAAGAGCAGCATAAAACGATCGTCACCGACCCTTCCGATGGCGTCATGATCGCGCAAGATGCCGCGGAGACGCTCGGCAAGACTGTTCAGGATCGCGTCGCCTCCTGCGGTGCCATACATGCCGTTTACATGTTTGAAGCGATCGAGACCGATCGAAACGACGCCGAACATCCATCCTCGGTTGCGCGCCCGCATTATCTCAACGCTGAGTCGTTGGAGAAACGCCGCCCGGTTGGGAAGGTTGGTGAGACGGTCGTGGGAAAGATAAAAGGCCGCCTTTCGTTCTGTTTCCGACAACTCTTCCCGCATCCGTTCACGACGCTCCATTTCCTCCGACAACCGGGTGTTGAGTTCCGTGAGGCGCTTCTCTCGTTCCATGAGTGCATGCCGCACCTCCCGTTCCAGCGCAATGACCTGCGCCAACCCTTTGGTGAGGAGGCCGAAACTCAGAGTAACGATGATGTCAAGCACGAGAAACACGATGCCGTAGAGGATCCATCGGTCGAGCGAGGGAATGCCGAAATTCTGGAGATCGACATCGAATGTGGCGAAGTGATAGGTCGTGGCGATAAAGAGGAGCACATTCGCACCGAGCGCCGAAAGGGCGGCGTGGAAACTCACCAAGATCGCGATGAGCGGCGGAAGAGAAAACAGGAAAAGATAACCGACGAGCGGCGAGCTTTGGTAAAACACGCTCGAGAAGAAGATGACCAGCCCGGCCGCCATCCGCGCCCTGATGGGGACAAACCGAAGACTCATGAGCGTCATCACGAAGAGGTAGGCAACGCAGGCGGCGACGGTGAGGAGAAAACGCTGCTCGACGAAGGCGGTGTGGAGCGTGTCGGCGCAGACGGCAAGGCCGGCCAGCAGCGCGAGAGGATAGATGACGGTAAACAGTTGCTCCCGCCACCGGTCGAGATCTTTTTCGGGGTCGTAGCGGCTGACCTCGACGAGATGTTTCCACAAATCAATGAGCCGTCTAATCATGGCTGTTTTCCCGCCTCCGTACGTCCCGAAAGGTAACGGTCAACGAGCGCCACGGCGTAGCCCACATACCCTGCCGGATCCAAAGCGGCGAGCCGTTCCCGATCGGCGGTTGGCACCTTCGTAAGACCGGCCACGAAACGGCGGATATCGTCGAGGGAAACCTTTTCTCCGCGGGTCAGTTCCTTGAGCCGTTCGTAGGGGCGTTCCTCGCCGTGAAGACGCATGACTGTCTGCACCGCCTCGGCGAGCAGTTCCGGATGCGCCGCGAGATCGGCGCTTATCGCTGCCTCGTTGAGCGTCAACTTTCCCAGCCCTCTCAGCGTACTCTCGACACCGATAAGCAGGTGCCCGAACGCCGCCCCGAGGTTGCGCAGGGCCGTGCTGTCGCTCAGGTCGCGTTGGAAGCGACTCACGAGCAGTTTTGTGGCAAGGTGTTCCATAAGCGCCACCGCAACACCGAGGTTCCCCTCGCTGTTTTCGAAATCTATCGGATTGACCTTGTGCGGCATCGTCGAAGAGCCGACTTCTCCGGCGACCTTCCGCTGGCGGAAATAGTCGAGAGAAATGTATCCCCAGAGGTCACGATCGAGGCCTATGATCGTCATCGCAATGCGGACGAGGATGTGGAGAATCTCCGCAATATGATGATAGGGATTGATCTGCGTCGTATAGAGGAGCGGATCAACCTGAAGCCGCTCCGAAAGAAATCTTTCGGAAGCAGCGATCCAATCCACGGTCGGAAGCGCCACCGCATGAGCGTTCCAGTTCCCCGTGGCCCCGTTCATCTTCGCGGCAGGGCGCCATGCCGCGAGACATTCGAGTTCCCGGTCGAGCCGCGCGGCGAACACGACGAACTCCTTCCCCACAGTAGTCGGTGTCGCCGGTTGCCCGTGAGTCCGCGCCATCATGGGAACGGCGCGCCATGTGGCGGCTCGGTCGGCTAGTTGGTCACACAGCACGATTATCCGCGACATGACGAGATCGCGTCCCTCCCGGAGCATGAGGGCATATGCGGTGTTGTTGATGTCCTCCGAGGTACAACCGAAATGGGTCCACTCGGCGATACGATCGAGCCCTATGACTGCGAGTTGTTCTTTTACATAGTATTCGACCGCTTTCACATCGTGATTGGTCTTCGCCTCGATCGCTTTGACCCGCTGTGCCGCCTCGATATTGAATCCATCCGCAATCGCCCGGATTGCGGCACGGTCCCCCACCGTCACCGGCGCCAACCCAAGGTCTCCTAGCAAAAAGTCGAGCCATCTCGTTTCCACGAATACGCGTCGTTTGATGAGAGCGTATTCGGAAAAGAGGTCGCGGAGCGGCTCCGCCTGTTCGGCGTAGCGTCCGTCGAGAGCCGAAATAGCGCGAAGGGCATCCATGTTCTTCACTCCACTGAGCAAGATGTTTTTCATTCTATCGGAATCCCCATTGAAAAGCAAAAGAGATTGTCTTGAGAACTTATAGAACATAATGATTACTTTTTCCTTGACTTTTCTCTTCGCCTTTCTAACACTCTTTCTTAAAGGTATCTGGGGTCATCGGGGTTTTCCCGATTCATCGTTGTAAGGTCCCAGAGCCGTTGTTTGATTGCGAGTTTCCACAGGGAGGAAGGTATGCCGAAAACAACAGTGCTCTTCGTCGGTTTGCTTGTGCTGGGCATGGTAGCGTTTCTACTGACCGGGTGTGAGGAGAAAAAGGAGACGGTTGATGTGAACCAGTTCCCGACCGAGTGCTTGAAGAACTGCGCGCTCGCCTTCAATGGGTGCAACAAACTGTCGCGCAACGAGAACGACACCAAGCGGTGTCAGCAGTACTTCGACCGGTGCACCGGTGACTGCGAACGAAAGGATCGTCCTGCTCCTGTGCCGGTTCCGGCACCCACCGAGGCCCCGAAAGAACAGCCCTGACTGACCATCTCTCGATAAAACTTTCTCTCGCTCCCGTTTCGGCTATAGTAAACCGGCTGGAGACGGAGAGAAATAGTGAACCGCTATCACGCGGAGATTCTCGAAGAGGCGATCGAGCGCTTCGATCGGACGCTCTGGAAGGCCGATCTCCTCCTCACGGCTCTTTTTCGTGAGCGGCATGTCGGTAAGCGGGATCGTGCTATTATCGGCGATCTCTTTTTCACCTATATCCGGAGCCGCTATCTCGTCGAGCGCTTCATCTACGAGGGGATGACCCGGGCCGATGCTGTTGCGCGCGCCCATGAGACGACCGATGCCCCATCAGAACTGCTCCATTCGTTCCCCCGGATGTATTATACCGCGGCCGAGAAACGGTATGGGGACGGTGCTCTCACGGTGCTCGCGTGGCTCAATGGACGGGCGCCAACCACCATCCGCGTCAACTGTCGGCGCGCCCCGCGTGATGAGGTAAAGAAACAACTTGCTGCTGAGAGCATTCGTGCGGTACCGACGCCGGTTGCCCCCCACGGACTCATTGTAGTGAGCGGTGAATCGCAACTCACCAAGACCACCTTGTACGAAAAGGGATTTTTCGAACTACAGGACGACTCATCACAAATATCTGTGTCATTGGTTCCCGCCGATGCAAACGCTCTGCTCGATCTCTGTGCCGGCGGCGGCGGCAAAAGCCTCGCTCTCGCTGCCGAGCGTTCCCACCTAGCGATCACGGCAAGCGATATCCGTGTCGGTCGGTTTGCCGAGATTCGTCGGCGCGCCGAACGGGCCGGCACCCCGATAACAGTGCTGACGCCGGAGCGACTGACGGGAAAACAGTTCGATGTGGTGCTCGTGGACGCCCCCTGCTCCGGCTCGGGAGTGCTCCGGCGCAATCCGGAGGATCGCTGGCGCATCGGCGAAAAGGAACTCACCGACCTTCGCGCAAGTCAACGCGACTGCCTCGAGACGGCTTACCGACTCACGGCGTCCGGCGGCGCAATCGTGTATCTTACCTGCAGTTACCTCCCGTCGGAGAACGAGGAACAGGTAGCGGCATTTTGCGCTGCGCATCCCGATCTGGTGCTGGAAAAAGAACCGCGGATGCTTACCGCCCCGGGAGGGACCGCCGATCTCATGTTCGGCGTTGTGGTGAGGAAGCACCCATGATTTTTACGAAAATCGCGCTGCCTCTCCTTTTTATGACATTGCTCCTCCGCTTCAGAGTGCGGCTCGAGGTCGTGCTGCCGGCAGGCGCCCTTTCCCTTGCGCTCCTCTTCGGCATGTCGCTTCCCGAGGCGGCGGCACACTACGGGATCCTTTTCGGATCGAAGCAGTTCCTGACGCTTCTCGCTGTCATCTTTTTCGTGATGCTCCTCGGTGAACTGATGGAGCGCGGCAATCTGCTTACCCGGATGTCGGCGATTTTTCTGTCGCTGCTCCGTGACCATCGGCTTGCGGCGGTGGCAGCGAGTGCCTTTATCGGCCTGCTTCCCATGCCAGGCGGCTCGCTCCTTTCGGCTCCGTTCGTGGACAAACTGGTTCCCCATGAGCGGCCGGAGCGAAAACTGCTCCTCAACTACTGGTTCCGCCACATCTGGGAATACTTCTATCCCCTCTATTCGGGAATGGCGTGGATCATCACGGTGATGAAAGCAAAGCCGCTCACGATACTCCTCGTCATGGGGCCGCTCTCGCTTATTATGATCGCGGCGGGGGTGCCGCTCATCCGAACGGCACACCACGCAGCACCGGAAGCGATCGGCGAACGGGAACGACCTATGAGACTCCTTCTCATCGCGTGGCCGATTCTCCTCGCCGTAGTCATCTCGCTTGCCGGGGTCCCGCTGTGGTTTGCGGTCATGGTTGCGGTGGCGCTTTTCGTCGCCGCGAACCGCCCTCTTGCCCGTTTCGTGATCCCCTATCTTCTGAGCAAGAAGACGCTCATGGCAATTTTCATGGTCGCCGGTATCGTCTATTTCGAGCGGATCGTTCGCGCAGCGGGGGTAGCAGGCGCGATTTACACAGAATTTCAACATACCAATCCCGAACTCGTCGTATTCACACTCTCGTTCATCATCGGGCTTCTTACGGGCATCTCGATTGCGTTCATCTCGATCGTCTTTCCGATTATCAGCCCATTTCTCATGCCCAACGGCACACTCGATATGCCGCTCCTTGCGTTTGCCTACACCGGCGGATTCACCGGCGTCATGCTCTCACCGACCCATCTCTGTCTCATCGTAACGACCGACTACTTCGGCACGCGGCTCACCGCCGTCTATCCGCTCCTTCTCCGCACCGGCGTAACGATGGCGGCAGGCGGCGCATTATATTATGGACTGTTACGGCTCCTCTCATGAAAACCTTTTTTCTTCTGTGCTCCTGCGCTATCGCGTGGTCGCTCGTCGCTGCCGAGACCGTGTACTACTATGGTTTCCGTGGTGAGCCGATCGTGCTGACGCGCCTCGACGATGGCTCGACACCGTGGCCGGTGGTCAGTTACGGTGCCGGACCGCTCGTGCTCACCGGCCGGGTTGGCCTCAAGCGGGCCGGTGAGGAACGGGTCACCTATCGCACCCTCGCGCCGGGAGAGGACCCGTTTGCCGTTGCGCAGCGTCTCGCCGCCGATCCCACGGTTCAGTGGGCACAGCCCGAATGGTTCGTGCGCGTGACGGTGCTCGCGGTGCCGAACGATCCTTATTTTTCCTCCGAGTGGCACCTCCCGCAGGCACAGGTACCGACAGCGTGGGAAACGACGGTTGGATTTCACCACACCGTCCTCGCTTTTGTTGATTCCGGTGTTGACTTCTCCCATCCCGACCTTACGGGAAACCTTCTTCCGGGGGAAGATTTCACCGGTGGCGACGGCGCGATGTGCGACCATCCCGAGAGCGGAGCGCTCAACCACCTCATTGCGGCGCATGGCACCGCGGTGGCCGGCATTATCGGTGCGCTCAAAGACAACGGTATCGGGATAGCCGGCGTCTGCCCCGCCTGTTCGCTGTTTCCCGTGAAACTGGTCCGCTACGACGAACTGGTTATCCCTGCATCGCGGATCTACGACGCCATCGTCGCCGCGGTTGACGCCGGAGCCGATGTCATCAACAACAGTTGGGGCGAGGAGGACACCGATCTTGCGGGAAATTGTGTTGCCGTTCCGCTCGATAGTTTCCGCGCCGAGGCAGTCCGCTATGCGAAGACCAAAGGGCGTAACGGGCGCGGCACGATCCTCGTCTGGGCCTCCGGCAACAGCCAATGCGATACGGCGCTCAACGAGAATCTCAAACTTCCCGACATCATCGTCGTTGCGGCACTCGACAGCGGCGGCAACCTCGCATGGTACAGCAACCGCGGCGCGGCGATCACCTTCTCTGCCGGCGCCGCGAATTGGACAACCGACATCACCGGTCCTGCTGGCATCAACAAGCAACGCTCCGCTACCCCCGATGATACGCTCGACTACACCAACCAGTTCAGCGGCACCTCCGCGGCTGCGGCGGTCGTTTCCGGGGTTGCGGGGCTCCTTTACGCCGCCAATCCGCTCCTGTCGTTCGCCGAGGCGCAGCGCTGCCTCCGGCTCGCGGCGGTGCGTCCTCCGACAACGACCTGCGCCGCGGGGGAATGGGAAACGCCCGACGACGATCCCTATGCCCCTGCCGGCGCCGAGCGATCGCCCTGCTATGGCTACGGGATTCCCGACGCCGCCACCCTAGTGCGCATCGCGCGTGACGGAACCTGCGGCCCGTCGTATGCGGGGTGTGCAACCGACGCGGAATGTGGTGGTGGATTCCGCTGCGACCGCGAGAGTCACGAATGTGTGAAGAAGTCGCCTTCTCCCTCGAGCGGTAGCGGATGCGCGCTCGTTCTTTTCGAGTAGCGATGGACAACGGTCGCAAAAAGGTGCTCCTCCTCACCCCGCCGTTTGTGCAACTCAACGCTCCCTATGCCGCCGTGCCGTTTCTTGCCGGAACGCTCGAACACCACGGTTATGCGACACTTCAGCGCGACCTTTCGCTCGCCGTAGCGCTACGTCTCTTCTCTCCCGAGGGGCTCGACCGCCTCTTTGCCGCACTTCCCGCGCGTCTGCTCGCTCAATCTCGGCGAGCATCTTATCGCGAGACGATTGCGGCGGTCGTTGCGTTCCTTCAGGGAAAAAACCGGTCGCTTGCGGCGCATATCCGATCTCGTCGGTTTCTCCCCGAAGGACCGCGTTTCCGCCTCCTCGAAGAATCACCGGCTGCCGCCCGCCTTCAAGGGGACGAACAAGCGCGCTATCTCGCGACGCTCTACCTCGATGATCTCGTTGATCTCGCTCAACGGGCGATACCCTTGTTCGGCTTTTCGCGCTATGGCGAACGGATTGCGCAGTCGCCGGCGACCTTCGATACGCTTTATCGATCGGCCCACGAGGAGGATATCATCGGTATGATGCTCGTCGAGGAACTCGAACAAATACTGTGGAGCGACCTCCGCCTCGTTGCCGTTACGATACCCTTTCCGGGTACCCTGGTGGGGGCGCTGCGGATAGGAAAATTCCTCAAGCAACACTACCCCCATCTGCCGGTAGCCTTCGGCGGTGGCTATGTGAACACCGAACTACGCGAGATCCGTGATCCGCGCCTTTTCGATTTCTGCGACTATCTGGTGTTCGACGATGGCGAAGCACCGCTCCGTGCGATCCTCGAGCGACTCGGCGGAAACGAGACTCCCTCTCTCGTGCGCACTGCAATCCGCAAAAATGGGAAGATCTCCTTCGTTGGGGAAGAAACCCCCGACCTTTGGGACGAGGATTTGGGAACACCCCGCTATGATACCGCCGAACTCGAGCGCTACCTCGATCTTGCAGAAACACCGAACCCCCTCCACCGTCTCTGGTCTCGGCGCGACACACTCAAACTGCGTCTCACCCATGGCTGCCATTGGCACCGCTGTGCCTTCTGCGACACAACGCTTCCCCACATTGCCCGCTATCGGCCGCTCGATCCGGCGTTCGTCGCCGATCAGGTGACACACCTCGTTGCGACGACAGGACGGCGGCTCTTTCATTTTGTTGACGAAGCGCTGCCGCCGGCGCTTCTGCGCCGGTTCGCAAAAGAGATAGTGCGGCGCAATCTCTCGATCTCGTGGTGGGGCAACATCCGTTTCGAAAAAGGGTTCGACCGAAAAACCTGCCGCCTCCTCAAAGAAAGTGGCTGCGTCGCCGTCACCGGCGGTCTCGAAGGGGTGACCGACACCATGCTCGCCGCGATGCGCAAAGGGATTACACTCTCCGAGGCAATCGGCGCGCTCGCATCACTCAATGACGCCGGCGTCATGGCACACGCCTATCTCATTTATGGTTTTCCCGGACAAGATATCCAAGAAACCATAGACGGACTCGAAATCGTCCGCCAACTGTTCGCGGCGCGGCTCCTCACGAGCGCCTACTATCACCGCTTCGCGCTCACCGTACACAGCCCCGTCTTTGCCGAACAAGCCGCATTCGGCATCAGCGCACCGCGCCGGGAAAACCCCTTTGCGAACAATGATGTCGCTTACCGCGAGAAACAACCGAGCGGTGCCGATGCGCTCGGCCCCGGTCTCCGGAAGGCGATCTATAACTACCTGCACAGAAACCTGCTCAATGCACCGATTTCTCTTTTCTTCGATGTTCTGATACCGCGGCCGCGTGTGCCGCGCCGCTGGGTCAAGGAGATGCTCTTTTTGGCAAACGCCACGGAAAGATAGAGAAAGGGAAGGCCGGGGAGACTGCAACACAGCGGTGCACCGGTACCGTTGCTTCCTTTCGGACCTGGCGGGGTTCGCGGGACCTCTTGCGCAGGCCCCGGCCACACTATGAAAGATGGCGGAGAGGGAGAGATTCGAACCCTCGGTGACGGGTTAAGCCGCCACACACGATTTCCAATCGTGCTCCTTCGACCAACTCGGACACCTCTCCGCGCCGAGAACAACAAAAACATGGAGGAGAGATAGGGATTCGAACCCTAGGTACCCCGAACGGGGCACACTTGATTTCGAGTCAAGCTCCTTCGACCACTCGGACATCTCTCCTCACTCACTGTCGGCCAGCTTTTCGGCGGCGCGTATGCGACGGAAAAAGGTACTGAGCACCGTTCCGCACTCTGCTGCGAGCACCCCTTCGACCACTGCGCACCGATGATTGAGCCGCGAATCGGAAAGGAGCGTGTAGAGTGAAACCGCGGCGCCCCCCTTCGGATCGCGTGCACCGAACACGACGCGCCGGATGCGCGCTTGCACGATGGCGCCACAGCACATGATACACGGCTCGAGCGTCACGAAGAGTTCGCAGTTCTCGAGCCGCCAGTAACCGATCGTTGCACACGCTTCTTCGATGGCAACGATCTCGGCGTGGGCGAGCGGCGACTGGGTGCTCTCGCGCCGGTTATAGCCGGAACCGACGATTCGGTTGTCAAAGACCACCACGGCGCCGACCGGTACCTCACCGCGCCGCGCCGCCTCTTCGGCGAGCGCGAGCGCCCTTCGCATGAACACCTCGTCGCGTTCCATCACCGGTCGCATCCGTCGTAGCGGAAGGCAGTATAATGGGAAGAAGCCCGTTGTCAACTGAGCGAATCAGATCATCTAAAATATTACCGCGAGGAAGTATGTCGAGACATTTGATGTCTTACCACGGTAGAACGGCAAACGGGGTAAGAAAAGATGTCTTGACATGCAGGAACGGACGGATCTGAAGCAAATTGATGTTCCAGAGAAACCTTCGGCGGATTAATCTATTCTTCTTTTATCGCTCAAAGATTACTCACCGTTCGTTCATCGCATCCTAACAGACGACGGATAGCCCTTCCGCGACCCGTGGGAACGGGAGGATCTTTTACAAACGGAAAACAAGGCAAACAACCATTTTTTTCAAGGAGGTAAAGATGAAGAAGCACCTGTTCACCGCGCTGGCGCTGTTGGCCCTGTTCGGGCTTATCGCCTGCGACAAAGATGAAAAGGAAGACACGGTGACCGACGACACGACGGTGACCGACGACACGACGGTGACCGACGACACGACGGTGACCGACGACACGACGACCGAGGACGACACGACGACCGAGGACGACACGACGACCGAAGACGACACGACGACCGAGGACGACACGACGACCGAAGACGACACGACGACCGAAGACGACACAACGACCGAAGACGATGTGACCCCCGATGACGATGTCGTCGAAGATCCCAACTGCCCCGACATCACCGGTATCGCCGAGATCGGCGAGATGGAGGGCAAGAAGGTCTGCGAGATCGCCGGTGTGTTCACCGAAGATCTGACGCTCGAAAGCAACAAGATTTGGGTGCTGAACGGGAGCGTCACCATCGGCGAGAACAGCGAGGACATGAATGCTTCCATCAAGACGGCAACGCTGACCATCAAACCCGGCACCGTCATTCTGGGCGGCATGGGCGATCAGCGCGATTTCCTCGTCATCAACCGCGGATCGAAGATCATCGCGAACGGCACGAAGGAAAAACCGATCCTCTTCACCTCTGTCAAAGACTCCCCCGAACCGGGCGATTGGGGCGGCCTCATGGTGAACGGTTGGGCACCGGTCAACTGCGGTGGTGCGACGAATCCCTGCCAGCGTCAGGCCGAAACAGGTGTCGAGTGGTACGGTGGCGACAAGGCCAACGACAACAGCGGTATCCTGCGCTATGTCATCATCGAGTACTCCGGCTACCAGATCACCTCTGAAAAAGAGTTCAACGGTCTCACCCTGCAAGGCGTCGGGAACGGCACCACCGTCGAATACATAGCGACCCGTCACATCGCCGACGACGGCATCGAGTTCTTCGGCGGGACCGTCAACGCGAAGTACCTCTATGTCGAGGATGCGGGCGACGATGGTCTCGATTGGACCTTCGGCTACAGCGGCAAGATACAGTTCGCCATCGTGAAGCAGACCGCCACCACCGGCGACCGCGGCATCGAGGCCGACACCAACGACAAGAAATACGACGACACGCCGGTTTCGGTACCCGTGCTCAGTAACATTACCCTGCTCGGCGACAACGGCGAAGCGGGCAAGACGGTCGGCATCATCTTGCGTCACGGCACCGGCGGCTTCATCCACAACACGGTGGCGAAAGGTTTCGTATCGGCGTGTCTCAATGTGAACGACTACTCGTTCACTCACGCCGCCGCCAACCCGCCGCTGCTCGGTATCACCCACACCCTGCTCGATTGCGCGACCCCCATCAAAGAAAACGACGAGAAGGATGCGAACGGCAACCCCGTCGCCGACCCATGGGATCTTTCCGACTGGTTCGGTGCACAGACGGGCAACATGACCGGCGACGCGAAACTCAACGGCTATATCCCGCAGAGCGGCAGCCCGCTCCTCGGCGCCGGCGTGAAACCGAACGACCCCTTCTTCACCACGGTTGATTTCATCGGCGCGGTGAAGGATGCGGCTAGTGATTGGACGCAAGGCTGGATCAACTAGTTTCGGACGAAGGTACAGAGAAGCCCAAGGGGATGCGGTGCCCCCGCATCCCCCCTTTTTTGTGGAGGCGCCGAATGTTACGAAGGAGTAAGGCGACGGTTAGAACGGCGGCAGTATTGCTTGCGCTTTTCGGTGCACTTTCTCTTAAGGCCGATCCGCTCACGAAACTCGCCGAGGAGCTGATTCGGCTTCGGACCGAGGTCGAAACGCTGAATGCCGAGGTCGAGAGCCGCAAACAGGAACTCAAAAGCCGCCTGAAAACACTCGCGATGCAAAAAGCCGAGACCGAGGCGGCAATCCAGAAGGAGACGCTGCGAGTCAAACAGGTGCAGGTCGCGCTCTCTCGCAAGCAGGTCGAGGTCGCCCACGAGGCGTTCGATCAGGAGAAACTCCGTCCGGTCATCGAGCGGGCGATCGCCGGGGCCGTCGCAGTCGTCGAAAAAGGAGTCCCTTTCAAGCGCACCGAGCGGCTCGCCGAACTGAACGAACTGAAAACGCAGGTCGAAACCGCTGCGATCACACCATTTACCGCCATTGCGCGCCTCTGGTCGTTCTACGAGGACGAGTATCGAATGAGCCGCGAAAACGGTATCTTCCGACAGGCGATCGTCGTGGACGGGCAGGAGAAACTGGCCGATATTGCACGCCTCGGAACCGTTATGATGTATTTCCGCCTTTCCGATGGAACGGCAGGGCGGGTCGTCCGCAACGGCGACCGCTGGGACTATGTGACCGAGCAGGATAAAAAGCAACGCGAACGGATCGCGCTACTCTTCGACTCGCTGAAAAAACAGATACGGACCGGCTACTTCGAACTGCCGAATGTCCTGCCGCCGGTGGAGAAGTGACATGAAGAAGATGATGCTTATTCTCTGTGCCCTTCTGGGATGGTGTTCTCTCGCGGCCCAACAGACCGCGAGCACTAAGAGCACCGATATAGAGCAAGCCTACAAGAAGGAGTTCGCCTTTCTCGAGGCCGAGAAGAAGGCGCTGATGCGTCGGCTCGAGGAGGTGGAGAAAGAAACGGAAAAGAAAGTCGGTGCCGCCGAGCGGGAACTGGATGCCCTTCAAGACAAACTGCTCGGCCTCACGGCACAGGCGGAGAAACTGAACGAACTGCTCTTCGAGGCGGAACGAAAAGGGACGGCGCAGAACGACAATCTCGAACGGCTCGATACGACGCTGGCACAGGCCGAGGCGTTGCTCGAGAAATTCGATCGCAAGATACCCGACCGCTCCGTCGAAAGCGGGGTAAGCGTCGTCGAGCAACTCGATTTCGTTTTTTCGAACGCCGCAAAAATACTGGAGCAACTGGCGACGGTGCGCCGCGAAAAAGGGGAATTTTTCCTCTTGGATGGCACGAAAGTAACCGGTGATTTGATTCGCGTCGGCAACATTGCCACCTATGGCGTCGCCGAGGGCGGCGCGGGGGCACTTGCGCCGGCGGGGGACGGTAAGCTGTCACTCTGGCCTGTCGCGACGGCCGATGCGACCCGCGCTGTGCTGGCAGGAGACCGGCC
Organism: uncultured bacterium; assembly: GCA_938048925.1. Classification (GTDB taxonomy): domain Bacteria; phylum UBP6; class UBA1177; order UBA1177; family JAKLFG01; genus CALITV01. The sequence continues at coordinate 14,859 of CALITV010000203.1, forward strand.
CGACCCGCTCAAGATCTTCGTTTACGAGACGACCGAGAAGCGGGTAGAGCCCGAAAAGAAGAAGAATTTTACCGAATATACGACGAGCGGCGGCGCGCTCGCATGGATCATTGTGGCGGTTGGCGGTCTCGCCCTTCTCCTGAGTCTCGTCCGTGCCATCTTCTTGCGTCGCTCTTCGACGAGCACAGCAACCCTATCGAGAGAGATAGACGGTCTTTTGCGCGAGGGAAAGATAGAGGAGGCGCTCGCTCTCTGCAAAAAGACCTCCGGAGCCACAGCGCGGGTCATCGCGGCAGCGCTCCGCAATATCGAAAAGGAGAAGGAACATCTCGAAGACATCATCTCCGAGGCGATTCTGCACGAAAGCGGTTATCTCGACCGGTTCGGACAGGTGATCCTCGTGCTCGCGGCCGTTGCGCCGCTCCTCGGCCTCCTTGGCACGGTGACCGGCATGATCGAGACCTTCGATGTCATCACCGAATACGGCAACAGCGACCCCAAGATGCTTTCGAGCGGTATCTCGGTCGCCCTCATCACGACGCAGTATGGGCTCTATGTCGCGATACCAACGCTCTTTATCGGCAACCTGCTCAACGGCTGGGCCGAAAGGATAAAAGAAGACATGGAACAGGCGGCTCTCCGGGTCACCAACCTGTTCCGCGGTGGGCGCAGCGAGGGTTGAGCACAATGGTCGAACTCGGCACCCTCCTCGATCGCATCCTGTTCTACATCGAGCAGGGCGGCTTCATCATGTATCCGCTCGCGATTTCGACCTTTTTCCTGTGGTATGGCCTCGGCTACCGCTACTCGGTGCTCCAGCGCGGTAACCGGCGGAGTGTCCGGGTGCTCGTCGAACGCTACCGCGCCGGCTATGCGCGAAAACCGGAAGGAATCATTGATGAGGCGGTGGTCCGCGGCATCGCCATCGTGCAGTCGTGTCGCCCGGAGGATGCTCGCGACCTGCTCGACGAGGCGTTTCTTCCCTATGAGATGCGTCTCAAGAAATTCTCGGTGATGGTCAACACCATCGTCATCGTCGCGCCGCTCATGGGTCTTCTTGGAACCGTGACCGGCATGATCGAAACTTTCGATTCGCTCGCCGATCGTTCGCTGTTCTCGCAGTCGGGCGGCATCGCGGGCGGCATCGCGCAGGCACTCTTCACGACCCAGATGGGACTCGTCGTCGCAATACCGGGACTCGTGGTCGGCCGGATACTCGACCGGCGCGCCCGGACTATCGGCCGCGAACTGTTCCAAATAAAGGACCTGCTCTGCGGAACCGAAAAAAGAAAGGATGAACCGACGGGAGAGAAGGCATGAGATACCGCGAGCCGAAAGAGGCACAGGGGATAGACATATCGCCGCTCATTGATATGGTCTTCATACTCCTCATTTTTTTCATGGTCAGCACCACCTTCACGAAAGACATGAAGGTGGATATCGAGCGACCGAGCGCCGCCAGTTCGCAAAACGTCTCCACCAAGGCGATCCGCGTTTATATCGACCGGAGCGGTGACACCTACATTGACGATCAGCCCGTCCGCATCTGGACGATACAGAACCGAGTCCGCGACTTCATCAAAGCCGGACTCTCCTCGACGGTACTCGTCGTCACCGACCGCTTCGTGCCGTCGGAACGACTCATCGAGGTGGTTGACCAGTGCAAACTGGCGGGGGCCAAAGAGGTGGGGGTCGCCACGAACAAGGAGGCAGGCGACCGATGAATCTCCCCTTTTTCCGAAACCGGCATGCCGCAACGGCTTGTGCGTGGATGGTGGTGGGGAGCACCGTCATCTTCTCGGTAGTTCTGCTCATGAACCAGCCGGTCGCGAAAAAAGAGGATCAGAAAGTAAGCGTCGGCACGACGATGGAGGTAAAGAAGGAACCGAAGAAGAAAGAGAAAAAGGTCGAACGGCCGCCGCAACAGAAAAAACAGAGCGCGGCGCGGGCGCCGAGCGCTCCGCTGCCGACCATTGCCTCGGGGCTGTCAGGCGCCGATTTCGGCATTCCGCAGTTCCAGATCACGGCCGATCTCACCCGTTCGGTCGGCGACAAACTACTCGGCGACATGTCGAACATCGTGATGACCGACGAAGCGGTCGACACGCCGCCGCGCCCGACCACGCGCGCCGCGATCGAGTATCCGCCGCGGGCCCGTGCCAAGGGGATCACCGGCTATGTCCTCTTCAATCTGCTCATCACCCCGTCGGGCGAGGTCGAAACGGCGCAGATACTCGAATCGGTTCCCCCCGGCGTCTTCGACGAGGTGGCGCTCGCCGCAATACGGCAGTGGCGCTTCGAACCGGCGGTTTACCAAGGAAAGAATGTCCGGGTATGGGCCAAACAGAAGATATCGTTCAACCTCAACTGACGGGAAAAACATGGCGCGCGGCACGCTGACGATAGTTCTGGTTCTTATCCTCTGCGGCACCCTTACAGCGGCGAAGAGGGGCAAAAAGGAGGAGACCGAGATTGACCATATCGCCCTCGCGGCACTGATGATAAAGGATGGCTTCTATGACCGTGCCGCAGCGGTCCTGCAGAATGTGGATACCACCAAAAAGGGCGTTGATCTCCCCCGTTATCATACCCTGCGCGGCCTTGTCCTTTTGCAACGATCGCTCTACGCCGAGGCGCGCGACGCTTTCCGGAGCGCCATTGCGGCGGGGCAGAAAGAGCCCGTCATTCATCTCTACATTGCACAGGCGTCCTACGGTCTCAAGGACTGGCGCGGCACCATCGAGGCGATACAAGCGGCCGGTGCGACGGCCGAGGATCTGCCCCCGTCCTATGCCATGCTGGCACAGAGTTTCTGGAACCTTGGCGACCGCGCAGCAGCGTGGAACGCCCTCACCCGCGGCGAGCGGCGGCATCCCGGCTATGCCGATCTCACGCGCCAGAAGTTCTTCTACCTGATGGAACTGGGGCTCTACCAGAGCGCCGTCGAAGAGGGGACGCGCTACCTCGCCAAACGGCAGGGCGAGGCAAGCGACCACCTGCTCATCGGTGCGGCGCTGCGTCAGGGTCGGCAGTACGATAAGGCACTGCTCGTTCTCGAAACGGCGCGGGTTCGTTTTCCCGACAGCGAGCCAGTGATGCTCGAACTGGCACGCACCTATCTCGACAGCGGGAACACCCTGACCGCTGCGCAGATGTTCGAACAGGCCTCCCGCACGGAGCCGAAATTCATCGCCGACGCCGCCGAACTCTATCGGCGTGCCCGCAAATACTACCGCGCCCTGCACCTCAACACCCTCATCCCCGACCAAAAGGAGAAATTGAAACAGAAACTGGCAATCTATCTCGAAACCGATCAGTACGAATTGGTCGCCGGCATGGCGGGCGATCTCGCGCGGGTAGGGCTTCTGGAAGACGACGAGATTCGCTACGCGCTAGCCTACAGTTACTTCCAGACCGGAGAACTTTCGCGCGCCGAGCGGGAACTGGCGCGGATACGGAAACCGGAGGTGTTCCGCCGGGCGGCCGAACTGCGACGCGAAATGGAGCGCTGTAAGGTCGAGCCGGCTCACTGCGGATTTTAGGAGGCGTCTTTTGATGGGCGTGAGGACGATATTTTTTCTCGTGATCGTGCTCGGAACCCTTTTCCCCCTGTGGGCAGGAGAGTATGAAGAGCCGCCCGACTCCGCCTTGTTCGATCGCCTCGGCGAGGGAGAGAAAACGACCGACGAGGCGACAGGGGTGTTGCGCTTGCTCGCCTTTCGCGATGGTGTCCCGGCGGCGGGGCTGACGGTGCAGGTGGACGACCTTTTCTCGGCCGAGACGAACGGCGACGGCGCGGTGGAACTCTCATTCCGCGAAGGGATGCATACGATCCGCATCGTCGAAGGAGCGGAAAAGACGATCGCCGAATTCACCCTACCGGTGATCGCCGAGCGAATAACCCAGATCATCGTGACGCTCTACAGTGACGGCCGCGACCCTGAACTCGACCTCGAACTGCCCGAGATGCCCGACCGGCCGGTCCCCGACGCACCGACCGTTCCCGACGACCGGGTCCGTGGCAAGGGCCGCATCGCCGGAGTGGTGCTTTCGGCCGAAAAAAAAGAGCCCATAGCGGGGGCACGGATATTCGTGCGGGGAACGACGCTCGATATCGCGACCGACCGCGACGGCCGTTTCTCAGCCGAGGTGTTCGAGGGAACCTATTCTCTCTCGGTCATTCATCCGCGGTTTTCGACCCGTACCATAGACAATATCGAGGTGCTTCCCGGACTCGTCGCCGAACAGACGATAGAACTGACGCCGGTCTCGCTCGAACTCGAGGAGTATGTGGTGCTTGCGCCGCACATCGAGGGCGGTATCGCCGCGCTCCAACAGGAGAAAAAGGAGGCGTCGAGCGTCGCCGATGTCATCGGGGCAGAACAGATGGCGAAATCGGGTGACTCGGATGCGGCGGCGGCACTCAAGCGGGTCACCGGACTCACCGTGGTCGGCGGCAAGTATGTCTATGTGCGCGGACTCGGCGAACGCTACTCCTGCACGCTCCTCAACGGCTCGCTCCTCCCCTCCCCCGAAGCAGAGCGACGGGTCGTTCCGCTCGACATTTTCCCGACCGGCCTCCTCGAGAGCATGGTCATCACCAAGACCTTCTCGCCCGATCTCCCGGCCGAATTCGGCGGCGGCGCGGTGCTTCTGCGAACCCGCGGTGTCCCCGACGAACTCTTCTTCAAGATCGGCCTCTCCCTCGGTTACGCGATCGGCGACACCTTCACGCATGGTCTTTTCTACCGCGGCGGCGCGGCCGACTGGCTCGGGTTCGACGACGGGACCCGCGCACTTCCGAAACTCATCGCCGCACAGGGGGAGAAGAAACTGGTCGAGAAAACCGCCTTCCAGTCCGAGGGGTTCACCGCCGAGGAGATCGAGGCCTTCGGCGAGGCGATGCCGAACATCTGGAGCGCCCGTCCGTCGCTCATCGCCCCCGCATTCGGTTTCTCGGTGATGGGGGGTGACCGTTTCAAGTTCGGCGAGCACGCGATCGGTATTCTCGGATCGTTTTCCTACAACTACGATACCGGAAGCGTCGTCAAGACGAAGTCCTCTTTCGCGCAGGGTTCCGAAGGCGATCTGGTGCTCGAGCGGAAACTGCACTACGACATCACCAACACCACCGTCAAGATGGGAGGCATCCTCGATATCGGCTATTTCCTCGGCGACGACCACAAAATCGGCTCGACGACGCTCCTTATACGGACGACCGACAACGATACGGCGGTCGCCGAAGGATTCAACCGCGAGACGGCCGACGACATCCGCATCACGCGGCTCGGGTGGGTGGAACAGATGCTCATCGCCGAGCAGGTGCGCGGTTCACACCGCTTCCACCTCGCGGCAGACCGCTGGAAATTGCACCCCGCCTACCGCTACACCTTTTCGATCGGCACCCGCTACGAGCCCGACCGCCGCATGACCCGCTACGACCGCACCGAGGACGAAGAGGGCAACGACCTCTGGATACTCACCCCCGCAACGCTCAGCAACGAACGGCTCTACAGCAATCTGACCGATCTCAACCACGAAGTCGGCGCCGACATCGGACTCGAATTCCCGCTCTGGCTCGATCTGACGGGTCTTTTCAAACAGGGATTCTCTTTATTCCACAAAGAGCGCGAGGTTGACACCCGCCGCTTCCAGTTCGGCAAAGGGCCGAAAGGAACCGCGGCGCGGTCGCTTCCCCCCGAGGAACTCTTCTCCCCCGATAACATCGGGCCCGAAAACAATCAGTTCGTCCTTCGCGAGGTGACCCGTGAATCGGACAACTATTCGGCGGGGCAGGACCTCTGGGCTTACTACTTCCTGTTCGACCTGCCCCTCATCGAACAGGTGAAACTACTCACCGGTCTCCGGTACGAGAATTCTCTCCAGAAAGTCTCGACCTATGAACTCTACAAAGAAAATCCGGCAACCGTTGACGCGAAACTGCACACGAGGAACGATATTCTTCCCGCCGCGGTTCTCACCTACGAGTTTCTCAAAGATCTTCCGCACATAGACTCCATGCAGGTGCGCGGCGGCTTCGGCATCACCGTCTCACGCCCCGATTTCCGGGAACTCTCGCCGGTTACCTCGAGCGAGGTCGAACAGAGTGGCGAGACGCAGGGTAACCCCAACCTCAAACGGGCGCTGATATACAACTACGATTTGCGCTGGGAGTGGTATCTCTCCTCAGACGAAAGTGTCTCGCTCGGCTTTTTCTACAAACACTTCAAACGCCCCATCGAAACGATCTATCTCCCCGGTTCGGCCGATTCGCGCAGTTATCAGAACGCCCGCAGCGCCCGCAACATCGGCATCGAGTTCGAGTGGCGCAAGAACCTCGGCTTCATCACCGAAGCGATAGAGGACCTCTATCTCGCGGGGAATCTCTCGTACATCAACAGCGAGATCGCCGTTCCCCATCAGAAAAAACGTCCCCTACAAGGACAGTCACCCTTCGTAGTGAATGTGATGGTCGGGTACGACCGCCTCGAATGGGGTACCAGCATCATGCTCCTCTACAATGTCTTCGGCAAACGGATCCTCGTCGTCGGCGATTCGGGGGGCCCCGACACCTACGAACAGCCGTTCCACCAACTCGATCTGGTCGCCTCGCAGAAACTCGATCTCGGCTTCAAGATCGGACTCAAGTTCAAGAACATTCTCGACCTGCCGGCCGCCGTCACCAAAGGAAACAAGACCATAGAAAAATACCCCAAAGGACGGGAGATCGGTCTTTCGATCAGTTGGGACTACTGAGGGAGGATATCATGCGCACCGCGGCAGTGTTTCTGAGCGTCATGCTCCTTCTCGGATCTTGCGAAAAACGGGAGATCGCGCTGATAA
>CALITV010000204.1 GCA_938048925.1 uncultured bacterium
ATGGAAACGGTATCGTTGACGGTGTTCCCGAGAAAGCCGGGTAAGCGATATGTGAACGAGGCGCGCCGCAAGGGATTGATCCCCGTCAACATCTACGGAAAGGCGATCGAGAAAAACATCACCGGATCGATCGAGCGCAGCAAGGTGGTGAAGGCGCTCCTTTCGCCGAAGGGGCGCAATGTGCTTCTTACCTTGGAGACCGAAGGAAGGAAGATTTTGGCGTTGCCGCGAGAAATAGATATAGACCCGATCAAGAACTCGTTACGGCACCTCGATCTTCTGGTCATTGACGGCGAAGAGCCGATCACGGTGAATGTTCCGGTGATCAAAGAGGGGCGTTCGCAGGGCGAGATCCTCGGCGGTCGGACGCTCGTGGTGCTTCGGGAAGTTCCGGTCCGATGTCTTCCGGCGAAGATACCGGAGAAGATCGTCGTGGATGTCACGCCGCTCGATATCGGCGGAAGAATTATGCTGAAGGACCTGCCCTATCCAGAAGGCGTCATTCCCGCCATCCGCGAGAATGTTCCCGTCATCGTCGTCAACAAAGGAAGAGGCCAGACGGCCGAAGAGACGACGGCCGAAGGAGCGGCGGCGCCTGCCGAGGGAGAGGCGAAACCCGCTGAGGGCGCTGCGAAGGCCGGCGAAGGCGCCGCGAAAAAGGGTGATAAGCCGGAAAAAGGCAGCGATAAGAAAAAGTAATTGTCAGGTCACTGCCCGATGCCGTTCCTGCTCCTTGCGGGACTCGGCAATCCCGGGTTCCGATACGAAAAGACCCGTCACAACATCGGTTTCCGCTTTCTCGATGCAGTGGCGACGGACGCCGGTTTTCCGTTGTTCTCCTACGAACGGAAGTTCCTCGGGTTCCTCTCCCGACATGACGAAAGCGACCGTCGCATACTTCTGCTCAAGCCTGATACCTACATGAATCTCTCGGGCAACAGCGTGCAGGCAGTAGTCCGCTATTTCGGCATCGCCCCCGAGGAGGTTGTTGTCATCCATGACGATCTCGATATTCCGTTCGGCACCGTAAAGATCAAAACAACTGGAGGTGCGGCGGGGCACAAGGGGATCGAATCGGTTATCGCGGCGCTCGGGACATCGCAGTTTACACGCCTCCGCCTCGGGATAGGGCGGCCGCCCGACGGAATGGAGGGGAAAGATTATGTGCTTGCTCCGTTCTCGGCCGCAGAGGAAGAGCGTATCGCTCGTTTCTGGGTTCCGATGTGGCGCGACCTGTTCGCGGTGCTTCTGCGAGAGGGGATTGCGGCGACGGCGAACCGGTTTGCGAATCGCTCCTGCCTTCCCGCGGAGCAGGCGGGGCGTGAAGGAAACATGTCATGAGAACCGGAGGGACGCATCCGTTGTTTCGCATCGGTGAGCCGGTGTTTCTTCGTCGTTTGATTGCGATCGAGTCTCTTGATGAGGAACGGATCATCGTCGAGAAGGTATGTGACGCCTTCTCGCGTATGCCGTACGAAAATCTTACCAAGATCATCAAACGCCGCGAGGTCATCGGGCCGTCGAGCGCGCGGCGGCTTCCCGATGAGGTCATTGCTGACCACCTCGCCTATGGCACCGGTGGCACCTGTTTCTCGCTCACCGCGGCACTCGTGGCGGCGCTCCGCCATTTCGGCGTCGAGGCACACCCGATACTTGCCGATCGCCGCTACGGTTCCGACACCCACTGCGCGGCGCTCATCATGACCGGTGGCGATCTTTTTGTGGTTGACCCCGGGTATCTCCTTCATCGTCCGGTGCCGCTTCCCGCCGAAACGCCGGTGGTGGTGGAGAATCCCTTCAATATCGTCGAACTGATGCCCGAAGGACCGCGGCGGGTAGCGCTCTATACCCGGAGCGGCGCTGATCGGAAGTATCGCCTTACCTACAAAATAGCGCCGGTTGACGGTGAGGCGTTCGGCGTGGCATGGGATCGTTCGTTCGGATGGGAGATGATGACCTATCCGGTGCTTACCCGCGTAACGGCGGCGGAACACTACTATCTGCAAGGCGGCGATCTCCGGATCCGTCGCGGCGGTCGCACCGAGCGGCGGCGTCTCGATCGTGAAGGGAACGGTCGTTTCGTGGCAGAGGTCATGGGCATAGCCCCCGCTATCGTAGAGCGGGCTTTTAGGTTGGTTGACGATGGCGCATCCCGCTCCCGTTGAACCGGTCAAATACTTCGTTGCGGTGCTCTACGGCGATGTGGCGGTGCTCGAACGGGTGCGTGAGGAACTGATCAGCCGGTGGGGAGCAATTGACTATGAGGGGCCCGACCATCCGTTCGATCTCACCGATTACTACCGTGATGAAATGGGCACCGATCTTGTGCGTCGTATCGTCGCGTTTGAGCGGCTCATGCCGCCGACCGAACTCGTGGCTATGAAACATGCCTGCAATGAGATGGAAAACCTCTGGGCGGTGGCCGGAAAACGACGGGTGAATCTCGACTGCGGCTATCTCGACCACCACAAGGTCGTCCTTGCCTCGATGAAAGGAGCGGGACATAAACTGTATCTTGCCGACGGCGTATGGGGCGATTTTACCTGCCGCTGGCGGAATGGCGATTTCCAGCCGTTCGAGTGGAGTTTCCCCGATTTCAAGACAGGATGTTACCGCAGCGAGTTTGCGCATATTCGCGAGTTGCTTCTTGCGGAACGGAGGCGTCTGCGATGAAGAACGCACGGCTCCTGAGACCGAACCTCGAGGGTAAGGCGTTTCTCAATCTTCATAAGCGGCTCGAAACCGCCATCAAAGACTACGATATGGTCCACCCCGGCGATCATATCATGGTCGGGCTTTCCGGCGGCAAGGATTCGTCACTGCTCCTTGCGCTCCTTGCCCGGAAGAAAGTCGAGACGACCAACGATTACCGCCTCTCGGCGATATTCGTTCACCTGGGGTTTGCGGGCGACGATGAGAAGCGCGACTATCTCAAGGAATACTGCGCCATGCTCGGCGTGCCATTCTACACCGTTGATGAGCCGATATTCAAAACATTCGAGCGGGAGAAGAAGAAGCCTTGTTACCTCTGTTCGCGTAACCGTCGCATTGCGATATTCAAGAAGGCGAAAGAGGTCGGCGCTGCCGTCATTGCGTTCGGTCACCATCGTGACGATTTCATGGAAACCTATCTGCTCAACATCCTCTACGGGGCCTGCACCGAGACGATGAAGCCCAACAATCCCTTCTTCGGCGGCGAGTTTCGGGTCATCAGGCCCATGCTCTACATGGACGAGAAGGCGATCGCCGCCGAGGCGAAGCGACGCGGCATCCGCACCTTCCCGCAGGGGTGCCCCTACAGTGACTCGAACGAACGCCGCTTCGTAAAAAACCTCATCGCCGAGGCGCAAGGACGGCATCGGCGGGTGCGGAAAAGTATCTTTCGCGCAATGTTCACCGTTCATCCTGACTATCTGCTCAAAGAGCCGAGTCGCAAGAGCGTTCTCTAGCACGAGACACCTTACAAAAGTTCTTGACATACCTTACAAATTGTTGTATGTCTTTTGGTGTTCTTTGAAGGCGTCCCATGGATCTCGAGAAAAAACTCGCCATACTCGGCGCGGCGGCGCGTTATGATGTCTCCTGCGCGTCGAGCGGCAGTCGGCTCGCGACCCCGAAAGGCGGTATCGGCAACGGGGCGTTTCCCGGTATTTGTCACTCATGGGCCGACGATGGGCGCTGCATTAGTCTCCTCAAGGTTCTCTTTACCAATGTCTGCATTCACGACTGCGCCTACTGTGTCAACCGTCGGAGCAACGATCTGCCGCGGGCGGCGTTCACCGTGGACGAACTCTGTAATCTCACCATCGAATTCTACCGTCGCAACTACATAGAGGGGCTCTTTCTCAGTTCGGGCGTAATGCGGAGCAGCGATTACACCATGGAGCGGATGGTCCTCGTGGCGAAAAAACTGAGAACCGAACATCTGTTCGGCGGCTATCTCCACCTCAAGGCGATACCGGGTGCGGGCCGCGGCCTCGTACGGCAGGCGGGTCTCTACGCCGATCGCGTTTCGGTCAATATCGAACTCCCGACCGAGCGGTCGCTGCGATTGCTCACCGACAAGAAGAAGGACGACATCATCGCACCGATGGGCGAAATTAAGAGCGCTATCGTCGAAAACCGCGATGAACGCAAACATCTCCGTTCGGCGCCGCGCTTTGCGCCGGCGGGGCAGTCCACGCAACTCATCATCGGGGCGACTCCCGAAAACGACCGCCAAATACTCACCCTTTCCGATGCCCTTTACCGCCGTTTCTCGCTCAGGCGGGTCTATTATTCGGCTTTCGTTCCGGTCTCGGGCGACCCCCGTCTTCCCGCCATCGCCACGCCGCCGCTTCTGCGCGAGCATCGGCTCTATCAGGCCGACTGGCTTTTGCGTTTCTACGGTTTCGCGGTGGGGGAGATCCTCGGTGAACGACAGCCCTTCCTCGATGAAGAACTCGACCCGAAGAGCGCATGGGCGCTCCGTAACCTCCATCTCTTTCCTATCGAGCTGATGACGGCGCCGTACGAACTTCTCCTGCGGGTTCCCGGTATCGGGGTTACGAGCGCCCGCCGGATCGTCGTTGCACGACGGCACGGATTTCTCTCGGCGGAAGACTTGGCGAAACTCGGTGTCGTCATGAAACGGGCGAGACACTTCCTCACCATAGGCGGCCGGATGGCGTTACCGGGGTCCGGCCGCCACCTTCACCTCATGCGGCGCGATCTCGTTACCCGTGATCTTCTTGCGCCGCTTCGGCAACTTCCGCTTTTTTCTTCATGACGATCATCTACCACTACGACGGATCCTTCCCGGGGTTTCTCTGCATGCTCGACGAGGCGCTCCACCGGAAAGAACACCCTTTTGCCATCATTACCGCCGATGCTCAAGAGGTGCTCTGGGGCGAGGTGCGTGTGGTCGAGCGAGACGATGTGCGGGCGCTCGCTTGTTGGCGGTGGATGAAGGCGCATTTCGGCGTGCCGACGGTGCGGCTCGTCATGCGCGCATTTCTTGCCGACGATGAACGGCGCGATCTTCGTATCCTCGACTATCTCTCGTTTCTGTGTGCCGTTGCTCCCCATGGGACAGCCGCCCTTGCCCATCCGGCGGTGAAGGGCCTCGATGACCTTGCTCGACAGGTCACCGTCGAGGCGCACCGGCTCACCGGTTTGGTGCGTTTTACGCAGGTGCGGTCGCAACTTCTCGTTGCGCCGATCGAGCCGACTCATCGGGTTTTGCCGCTCATTGCACCGCACTTTGTGCGGCGCCTTCCCGGCGAACGGTGGCTCATCGCCGACCTGCGACATGCGTTCGGCTATTATTGGGATACCGTATCATTGCGGGAGGTGGAACCGGGACCGGAGATCGCCGCGGTCTGCAATCGTCCCTGCACGGGCGCGTCCGACGACCCCTACGAGTCCCTCTGGCGTCGCTATGTGCAGGTGATCGCCATCGCCGAACGCCGCAATCCGCGTGCTCAGCGCCGCTTCATGCCGGAGCGCTACTGGAGGCATCTTACCGAAAAGCGTTAGCGGTTCATAGCCGTCCGCTCCGCAATCCCTGCTTTTTATTGCAAAAAGGCAATCTTTGCGATAGAGTCGCCGCCATGAAACCTGAATGAGGAGGAGATGATGTACAATGTGGCGGTAAGCCTTGGCGGCGGAGCGGTCGTTGCCCTTATCATTGCAGCGGCGACCGGTTGGCGGTGGTGGGGATTCGGGGTGTTCATCGG
>CALITV010000205.1 GCA_938048925.1 uncultured bacterium
AACATTGAGCAGTTTCGCCCCCTTCACCCTTTTTATCTCGTTCGCTATCTGGTCAATGACGGCGCGATCACGACCCTCGCTGAAATTCGGCACACACTCGATGATGCGTTTCATAACCTCTTCTCCCTGTCGTCAGTTCACTTTTCTTGCCCATGCTTTGCGGCTGTCCCGCAGGGAACGGTAAAAAAGAGAACGAAAAATGTCAATAGCGGTTCCTGTATTCTCTTCACAGCTCCTTTTTTCTGAGTATATGTTTGCTGAGAGACGAGAGGTTTTCGATGCGATTTTGTCTCGTTGCAGGTATCTGCCTTCTGATCACCGCTGGCTGCGCCGGCCGGGTATCGGCACAGTTCGATGTCCATATCCGGCCGCACGCCGAGAAGATAAGTCTTTGCTACATCGGTGCCTTACGGAAGGACCCCGCGGCTGCGGGAGAGATCGAACTCTCGGTGACGGTTGACGGGAGCGGCGCGGTTATCGCCGCCGATCTCGTGAAGAACACCTTCCCGACCGACGAGGTGGGGCATTGCGTCGCCGCGGTCATCCGCGCCATCGTGTTTCCCGCTTCGAGCCAGAACAAGACGGTGACCTTCTCCTATCCAATCGTGTTTACTCAGGAAGCGCCTTTCCAGAAGAGAGAATAAGAAAGGAGGTATCACCATGCGCCTCGTATCCTCTCTGGCGATCATTGTCGGCCTCTTGTCCGTTTCCTGCGCCGAGGAGACGCTCGATCCGGCGACCGCCGAACGCTTCGTCCGCGAGACGGTTGCCAAGATGCCGGCGCCGGCGGTGACGGTCTATGTCGGGGCGATAACCGACGAAACCTATGTGCCGACCTATCGCGCAATCTCTGCCGACAAGCGGTACCTCGTGCTTGAAGAATCGGTCTTCGTCAAGGAGGCGAACCGGAACATGCCGCGCCTCTCGTTGACCGACGAGGGCAAAAAGGTGTTTGTGTGCGAACGCAACCGTTGCAGCGCTCCGGTCTGCACGCTCGAGGTCGCCACGGTAGAGCCACCACGCAAGGTGGGACGGGAATGGCATGTTGCCTACACGACCAAATCGGTGTGCGACACTCCGCTCTACGCCGCGCTTAAACCGCTTGCCGATCGGCAGTTTATCCGTCCACAGGAACAGCAGGGGAAGATTATCCTCAAGAAGAGCGGCAACGATTACGAGGTGCAGATTCCATGAGACTCGCCCTACCGACACGAACGATAGCTGCCGGGGCGCTTCTTCTTTTTCTTGCATTCTCGCCCCTCCGCGCCGGTGAACAGGAGACGACCGAAACGGTTCGTCCCTATCTTTGGTACGGCGTTGGGTTCTTCGGCGTCGCCGGCGCTTTTCTCATCAACGGCTTTGTTTTCAACGCGCTCGCTGACCACAGTTGGGACGAGTACAAGAAACGCGCCGATCCCGATTACATCGCCCGACGGCTTTCGGAGACGACCCCCGACCAGTACGATGCCCTCGCCGCGGCGGAGAAGGCGAAGGCCGACGACCACTTGCAGGAGGGAAAGGACTATGCGACGACGCGCACCATCTCCTATGTCGCCGCCGGCGTCTTCGCGGCGACAGGCCTTATCCTGCTCCTTATCACCGAAGAGAAGGTGAAGAATCCCCCGCTCCTCGGATTTTCGGTGACTCCGCACGGCGCTGCCGCGTCGTTGACGCTTCGTTTTTAGGAGGAACCGATGCGCCTGCTTGCGATAGTGGCTATCGTGTCTATGACCGTTGTGGTGATAGGCTGCGTCGAAGAACCAGAGCGCGACATTGCCGGCGCGTGGGACGCCGCCATTCAGGATGCGCTTGCCGACGCCGATGCGGATCTTTCCGACCGCGATGCGACCGGCGACTATGAAGCGGAAAACGATGTGGACACCGTCTCTGGCGACGAGACACTTGTCCCCGACGAGAAAACAGACGATGACTTCCCCTGTATGTGGAACTCCTGTGTCGTCCATGAGGACTGCAAACGGCGCGAGTGTGTCGCCACCTTCTGCACCACCGAACTCGGCGAACTCGTCGTGGACAACCCCAATGTATGTGCGGTCCGTTGCGATCCTGCCAACAACAGCGCCGAATGTCCCGAGGAGATGATCTGCAATGATCAGGTGCCGCTCGCCGGACAACTCGGAAAGGATATTGACGGAGCAAAGGGCATTTGCGCGCCGCCGATGCGCCAAAAAATTGCTTTTTCATACTGATCTTCCATCATAGTTTGACCGCTCCCGAGAACAGACGAGGTGTGGCCGTGCTTGAGTTCGATCCGACCGTGTTTCTTGCTCACTGCGCCCTTTTTCTGGGGGGTGTGCTCCTTTTCGACCGCTTCCTGTTCGGTCCGGTCTATCCTCTCCTCGAATGGCGACGGCGGCGGCTCAATCAAGAAGGGGCACACGCCGAAGAAGCGCGGCGGACACTCGAAGAATTGAAGGAGCGTTACCGCCGCGAGATGGAAGAGGTTCACCGCGAAGGGATGCGTCTTCTGAAAGAGGCGAAAGAGCGTGCCGAGGAGGAGGCGAAGATGCTCCTTTCTCGGGTACGTACTGAGACGGCGCAATGGTGCAGTGCGGCGGATGCGGAGACCGCGGCGATGGAACGGGCGATGCAGCAGGAACTTATGGTCTCTTACGATGCACTCATCGCGGCGGCGGCGGAACGGCTGTGGGAGGAACATCGGTCGTGAGAACGCCTGTTCTTACCTTCCTTTTTCTCGTTGTTGCCGCGACCTCTCTTTTCGGAGCAGGCGGAGGCGGACACCTGCCGCCGGGAACGCTCTTCATCGCGTCGCTCGTGAACTTCGTGCTGTTCCTCTTTGTCCTTGTACGATTTGGAAAAACACCGGTTTCGTCGTTCTTCGCTGCGCGGGAGTCGGAGATCCGTTCCGCGTTCGAGGCCTATCGCGCCGAGTACGAACACACCGAGGCGGAAATAGTGCGCCTCAGGAAGGCGATCGCCGATCTCCCCGCCGAGAAGGAGCGGACACTCGCCGACTATCGTCGCCGCGCCGAAGAGATCTACATCGCACGAATGAACGATGCGCGCGCTCAAGCCGCCTACATTCGTGAGACATCGGAGGCGTTCCTGAGTTCCGCCGCGCGCGAACGTTATCTCGCGGTGATTTCGATGTTTGCCGACCGACTGATCCATGATCTCGCCGAACGGGCGCGTTCTCTCGACGCCGCACATCACGCCGCACTTGTTCGGGACTGTAACGATCTTTGGAACAAGGAGAACAAATGACCCGCGCTGTTTCCCGGTATAGTACCGCTCTCCTCTCCGTTCTTGCTACCCGGTCCCCTGCTGAGATTGCGTCGCTTTTCTCCGCCGGCGAGAGGGTCGCCGAACTTCTCGCCGACGACGAGGAACTCCGCCGTTTTTTGCTTTCCCCTTTCTTTTCTTTTTCCGAGAAGAAGACGGTGTTTGTCGAGCTCGCCGACCGGTTCGCGCTCGGCGCCCCCCTGCGCGATCTGTTCTTCACCCTCCTCGAAGCGCGGCGCCCCCTTCTTTTCGGACCCGTGCTCAACGAAGCGCAACGCCGCCACCGGGCGTCGCAGGGCATCATCGAAATCGAGGT
>CALITV010000206.1 GCA_938048925.1 uncultured bacterium
GCGTTCCTTTTTCCGCTCGAGGTCTTCTGTGCGCTTCTCGCGTTTGCGGCTTACCGAGGAACTGTCTTCTTCGTCCTCTTCTTCCTCGGCTCGGGTGATCTTCTTGGCTATTTTCGAGAAGGCCTCTTTGACCAGTTTGCCGTAGAGTTTCTTCGCAGAAATATCGTCAACCGACGAAAATGCCTGTTTCTTGTCGGCGACGGTGTCTTCCCCGTCTATGTCTATCACGACGAGTCGTACAATGACCTCATCGTCTTCTTCTTTTACAAGGAAGAGCGCTGCGTAATCGAATTCGGCGTCACCTGCTTCCTCGTACCAGCACTCGGTCTTGCTGCCGCATTTCTTGAGTTTATCGAGGAGCTTCGGCTTGACATTGTTATAGGAGACATAGTCGTACTTCTTTTTGAAGATTGTTTCGATCTCCTTGGTGATCTTCCGCTCGTTACCGACATCCTTTATGATGGGTTCCATGAGCAGGATTTTCTTTGCGAACAACGGAACAGCGAAGAGTAGACACAGCGCAACGATCAAGAACCTTTTCACAGTCGCTCCTCCTGCCAGAGACTTCTCAAAATGTCTCACTCATTTAATATAAAGAACGCCCTTTTTCAAGTTTTTGATAATTCTTTTCGTTATTTTTTTGGACGGCATCGTGCCGGCCTGTCGCGAACAAGCGTGTGCTGCGCCTCGTTGCAGTGGTATCGAAAGTCAAAAGAGTCTTTCCTCCTCCCTCATAAAGTTGACACTCCCGACGCTTCCCGCTATAAGGAACCCGTTTATCGTTTGAGTCGGAGGTTCTTCGTATGTCGTATCTCAAATCACGCGGTTTTAGACCAAGGAAGCCCGAGAAAGAGGACAAACATCCCGGAGGGCCGGACGCTTTTCAGGAACAGGGACAGCGTTTGGTGGATCAAGTCGCTTCTCATCCCTATTTCATCATAGGAACGGTTGCCTTCGTTATCGTCGCAGTTATTCTTTCGATCGCCGTTTCCAACTGGTTGCGCGAACGACGCGAGGCCAAGGCGATGCTCTTCGCCGAAGCGGCGCTCTTGTGGGAGGAAGCCGCCGCGCGTCCCGGCGATGTGGACAAGGTCAAACGTGCGGTGGAAAAGTTCGGAGCGGCGGCCGAGAGAACGGCCGATTCGTTCATGGGCGATGTCGCGTTTTTCTATAAGGCGAAAGGACACTACCGACTCAAGGAGTTCGATACTGCCATTGCTCTGTTCCGGCGACTACAGGATTCCTCCCGTATCCCGGCGGAGGTCCGTTTCGGCGCCTACGAGGGCGAGGCTTACTGTCACCTCGATCGCGGCGACCATGCGGCGGCGGCGCTGGTGTGGGAACGGTATCTGACTCTTTCGGGAGGCATTTCCTATCGCGATTTCGCCCTTTATTACGCAGGACGCACCTATGAGTTGATGAACGACGCGACACGAGCGAGAGAATACTATGCCAAACTCAAGGCGGAGTTTCCCGAAAGTCCGCTTGTTTCCAAGGCGTCCGAGCGCTTTCCCGAAGAAAAGAAGGGATCGTGACAAACGATGCGGCGCCGCGTTCTTATCGTGCTCTTTTTGTTATGGTGCGCAGGCGCCGAGTCTGCTGACCTCGTTCTCAACTGGGCGGTTCCGCTGAAAAAGGAGTTTGCCTCCATCAGGAAGCGCGAGTTCTCCGGCGTCGTTTGTTACGATGGCATGGTGTTTGCCCTGTTGCGGGACGGCCGCATCATGGTTTTTGACCGCGCGGGACGGAAGGTGCGTGAACGCCGGTTTACCGGTCAATTCGTTGTACCGCCGGTGGTGTTGGAGGGGGGAATACTGGTCGGCGAGTCGCAGATCGTCCGACTGTTGGCCCCCGATCTTTCCGACCGGTGGGTGCTGGCCGGCAAGTCGCCGCTTGTCGCGCCGCCGCTCCTGCGGCCCGAGGGGCTCTATCTGCAGTTCGTCGAAAACACCGTTTATCTGGTTGACCCGGCGACCGGCACTCTGCGGGCGAACTACACTTTCTATGGAGAAGAGCCGATTTCCTATTCTTTTCTTTCTGCTCCCGTCAGCGTAGGAGAAAAAGTGGCTGTCGGTTTCTCGAACGGCCAGATCATCTTTTTCTTACACCGGATCGCCGGCACGGTTGAAGAAATTCTTCCCTATAATACATATCAAACGGGAAACGGCCAGATCTCCTTCGGCGACAAGCGTCAGTTCTTCGATCTTTTTGCACTCATGTGGGACGAGCGAGAGATGCTCTTTTTCTCAAACGGCGAAAAAAGCGGCATCTTGAATGCTGCTGACGGCCGGATCACGCCGTTCGATAAACACTTGCGCAATGTCCGTTTTGCGCCGCTTGCCGGAAGCGACATGGTTGTCGCCTACGGTGAGGGTGGTGTCTGGCTCATCGGAAAGGACGGGAACATGGCGCGTGAGGTGTTGCGGAGCGATTCTTTCGTGACTGGTTATACGCCGGCCGATGATTATGTTCTTTTCACTGAATCGGGTGGTGCGGTCAGCCTCTACGACAAGGCGCTTTCGCGTCGTCTTGTCGTGGTGCCTGTCCCGCTGGGGATCTCCGGTGGGGCGGCATGGGACGGGAGGTCGTTTTATTTTCTTTCTGACATGGGGGTGCTGTACTCGTTCGGCGTGATGGAAACGCAAAAGGTTCAAAAAATACTTGCAAAAGAGATGAAAGCGGGTAATAACAGCGCCGTTCTTTCGAAAGAGTGACATAGCGGAGGAGTGGATGAACAAGTCGGACTTGATCAATGTGATTGCCGATCACGCGAAACTCTCAAAACGGACCGCCGAACAGTTCGTAAATCTCATGGTTGATGCGATGATTGACGCGATGCGTAAGGAAGAGCGCGTCGAGATACGCGGTTTTGGTAGTTTCGTTGTCCGCCACTACGGCGAGTATGAAGGGCGCAACCCGCGTACCGGTGAGAAGATTCGTATCGGTAGCAAAAGGTTGCCCTTTTTCAAGGCCGGAAAAGATCTTCTCCAGCGCGTGAATTCCTGATTTCCCCGGATGTCCTCCTTTTCACCTGAGGACTTCCTACTTCCCGGAGCAATAGACCTCCTTCGACACCATATCGCGATTAACGACGGTAACGAGATACTAGCCGTCGGTTCGGTAAACGAAGATGGATTCGTCTACGAGGTGACCCTTTTCGGGCGAGGCACCAACGAGGCGGTCCCCGCTGTCCTTACAGCGGCGCATCCGGGCGATGTGCTCATACATAACCATCCTTCGGGCGA
>CALITV010000207.1 GCA_938048925.1 uncultured bacterium
TCCAGCGGGTTGCCCGCCGGGTCCTTACCGATGAACCGCATTGCTTCGGGGGGAATCTCCTCCCGTCGGTTCGAGTCGAGATACATCTTCATTCCCAGCAGAACGGCTACGATGACGACGACGGCGAGCGTCGGCACGCGCCAGTCGGCGGTAAGGACATCCCACAAGCGATGACGCGATGCATCGAACAACTCGCGGCGGAACACGGATATTTGCTGATAGCGGTCCTCCGGGCGGAGGGCGAGGGCTTTGAGGAGCGCCCGCTCCGCCCGTAGCGGAATGTCGCTTCCCTGCTTCGACGGGGGAAGAAGCGTATCGGCATGGACACGCTCGATCGACGCCGGTGGTATCGTCCCGGTAAGTGCCCGGTAGAGCGTCGCCGCCGTGGCATAGATGTCGGTCCATGGCCCTTGGCGGCCGTGCTTGCTGTACTGTTCCGTCGGCGCATACCCTTCTTTCACCGAGACGGTCGCCGATGCCTCGCCGTGGACCATGAGATGGCGCGCCGCGCCGAAGTCGAGCAGTTTGACCGTCCCGTCGCTCGTGAGATAGATGTTCTCGGGACTCACATCGCGGTGTAGCAATCGGGCACGGTGTATCTTCTCGAGGGCGTCGAGGATCGGAAGGAAGATCTCCAACGCTTTATCGAACGACACTTTCTTCCCGGGTTGGCGTTCGAGATAATCGGCAAGCGATTGGCCCTCGATGTAACTCATCACAATGTAGGCAGTCCCGTTCTCCTCGAAGAAATCCTTTACCGACACTACATGGGGGTGAGCATCGAAGCGGGCTGCTGTCTGCGCTTCCCGCACGAAGCGGCGGAGGCCCTCCGCGAATTCCTGCGCCGTTTTTTCGTCATGGGGACGGCTTTCGAGGGCGCCGGAAGACCGACCAACAAGATGACGAGGAAAGAACTCTTTGATTGCCACCTTCACTTTCAAGCGCGTATCGTAGCCGAGGTAGGTGAGGCCGAATCCGCCGAGGCCGAGTACCCGACCGACAAGATACTTGCCCTCCACAAGCGGCGTCCCGGGCGAAAGTTCCGGTCCTGCCGCCTGCCGCGAAGACGACTCGTCATATCCGCAACGGGGACAGATTTCCTTGTTTCCTCTTTCCTCAAAGCAATAGAGACATTGTACCATCGGAGACGCCCGTCTTCCGTTGCCGATGGAATGAGCATAGCACACTGACCAACCTTCTTCAAATGTTTTCATCGTGTTTCCCCCTTCAGCTCCTAAAAACAAAGGGCAAAATATTTTTTTCGATACATCTTGTAATTTTGGAAAAGATAACTATAGCTTTTCTTTAGAGAGGGGGATCCGCGGGGTTTCATGACGGAGCCATTGACCAGAGACAGTTTGGGAGAGGCGCTGAGTGTCATCTTCCCCGGCGTACTGTTCATCAGAAACCGCCATATTCCCGAGATAAAGAGCCGGATACGTCCCGATTATCACGCGGTTCAGATACGGCTCGTCGTACAGTTCGACGATCCGAAGCACTACACGCAACCGCGCCGCATTCTGCTCGACGAAGAGGAGAACCGCCTCTTTACCCAGCACGAATACGAGGTGGTGCGCATCCCCTATTTCGTGCAGATGTCGTCGGAAGTAATCGCCCGTATCTTCGGAACGACCTGTCACTACCGCCAGCGGTACCCGCACGGATTCGCACACAAGAACGCCGTTCTTCCCGCCGCTTTCTGTTGTCTCGGCATCGAACGGTTCATCGGCGATCTGGAGCGATTTTTCTTCATTCGGGACGAGATACTGAGATCGCTCGATCAGAAGGTAGCCCTCTTCAAAGATGAGCGGCTCGTCTATCCCGCCGGCGGAAAGGAAGGGATACTGAAACGGCTTTTCGCTCTTGAGCAAGTTTCCCCTTGACTTCCCCACCGAGAAAGATATTTTCGAAGAAAGAAAAGCGGAGAAACGATGTCCGTCTTCGCCTCGGTGCCATCCCTCGAGGAACTCGACCGGAAAATAATAGAGATAGCCTCGCTCACCGCCCAGATAGAAACCGAAAGCCTGCAAGAGGCGATCATCTTCTCGCATCTCCTTGCCGCGGCCTACGCGCTTCGCCGCGCCATCGCGCATGAATCGGCCGAGGTGACCGATCCCCTCCCCGACGATGGGGATGTTATCATGCGTCTGGTGGCGCAATCGATCGCTGCGGGAGAGGCCCCGCACGAATCGTGGCTCGCGAGGTTCTACCTCACTGCGGCCATCGAGCGACTTTCGGCCGCCGAGGCGCGCCTGAAGCGTTACCGCGATGTCTCCCGTCCCGACGCCCCGCCGAAACAGCACCAGATCCGTCTGGCGACCCAGAGGACCCGCGCCGAAGAGATCGCCACGGCGGTCGCCCGGCTCGAAGACCTCGCTCGGCGTATCATTCCTTGACCGCCCCTCGATACCGCGTGGAGGACGGCACGGAGAAAAAGTTGTCTCCCGCCGTTTTCCTGCTATAGTGACTTATGGGTGACGATGCACGGAGGGCAGAGGTGAAGAATCTGATGCTTTTCATGCTTGCAGCGGCGGGATGGTGCGCCGCCTGCAGCGAGTCCAGTCACGACGACATCGGCAAATACGACTACCTCAACGACCTCACAAGTTACGCCACCGACGAAGATTACGCCGCCATTCCCGACGACGATTCCGATACCGAGAAACAGTGGCAGGTGCGTTTCCAGTTCTACGGCATCATCAACGCCGAGAATACGCCGGCCGCCGATTTGCGCCTCGGCGACGGACGGCTTTTCTATACCGACGAGTCGGGCGACGAGCAAGCCTTCATCGGAGCACTCTGGGTCATGAAAAAGAACATCAACAACAGCGCCGGATTCCAGATCCCCCTCTTGCAGGTGTTCTTTGCACAGCACTTGCAGGACGGTGAGGGAACGCTCTTCGTTCTGCAGTTGGACGGTTCCTCCTTGAACAAAAAGGAGGTCTTTTATCTCAATAACGATCAACTCTATCTGACCGATACAACCCGGCAGGGAGGCGAGATAACGAAAATATGCTTCCGCCGGAGTGCCTACAACGGCATTGTCCACCTTTTCTCCCACAGCATCCGCGAGGGCGAGCCGCTCTCGCTCGACGGCTACGCCGACCTACGCGACATGGACCCGGTCGAATGCAAGACGATCCAGTAACCACCGGACGACTCGGCGCGAGCCCTCGCCTTTTCGATAGAGATTTCTTCCGCTCGCTTCCCAAGACCGATCTTCATGTACATCTCGACGGTTCGCTTCGCATCGAGACGATTCTTGATCTCGCCGAGAAACAGAAAATAGATATCGGTGCTTCAGACGCCGACCGACTCGCCCAGATCATCGGCCCGGGAAAGATACACGGATCGCTCACCGAATATCTTCGCGGATTCGAGACAACACTCAAGGTGCTTCAGACCGCCGAGGCGCTCTACCGCGCCGCCTACGAACTCGCCGAAGACTGCCGCGCCGACGGCGTCACCTACTTCGAGGTGCGTTACTCGCCGGTGCTTCACACCCGTGCCGGTTTGCCGCTCACCGTCATCGTCGAGGCGGTTCTCAACGGCCTGCGCGACGCGAAGCGCGACTTCGGGATTCCGAGCGGCGTCATCATCTGCGGTATCCGCAACATCTCACCCGAAGTGAGTCTCCGTATGGCCGAACTCGCCGTCGCCTACAAGAACAAGGGGGTCGTCGGTTTCGACCTCGCGGGTGCCGAACTCAACTATCCGGCGCGCGACCATCTGAGCGCCTTTTCACTCATCCTTTCGAACAACATCAATGTCACGATCCATGCGGGCGAGGCATACGGTCCCGACAGCATCCATCAGGCGCTCCACTACTGCGGCGCTCATCGCATCGGCCACGGGACGCGGCTCCGCGAGGACGGCGATCTGCTGAACTATGTCAATGACCACCGTATCCCGCTCGAGGTATGTCTCTCTTCGAATGTCCAGACAGGCGCCGTGAAAAGACTCGACGAGCATCCGTTCCGCTTCTACCTCGATCTCGGCATCCGCGTGACGCTCAACACCGACAATCGCCTCATAACCGACACCACGATGAGCGACGAGTATCTCCGCGCTTACACGACCTTCGGTCTCGGCGCTCAACAGATCCTCGATCTTACGATAAACGGCTTCAAATCGGCCTTCATCCCTTACGAACAGAAGAAAGTAATGGTGCAGGCCGCCAAAAAGAAAACCATAGACCTTATCAACAGTTATATGGGGACCCCCGTTATCTCCTGAGCATTCGCGGGATAACGGGGAAAACACGACGAAGGTTTTTCTTGCTTTTGTGCCGAAGGAAGAGCATAATCGCCTCGTTTGGTTTCCGTGTTGTTTCCCAACCCTTTTTACATGGAGGCAGATATGGCGAAAAAGATCGTAGCGACTACGAAAGATGACTTCATCAAAGCCCTTAAGGAAAGCGTGGCGTCGGAGGTGGCCCTGACCAATGAGCAGGCAAAGAACCTTTACGAGACCTTCGTGCAAATTGTGAAGGACACGGTGAGCACCGAGAACAAACTCGTCCTCAGCGGCTTCGGCACCTTCAAGAAACGCGAACTGAAGGCGCGCAAAGGGATCAACCCGAAGACGGGCGAACGGATTCAGATTAAGGCGTCGAAGACCGTTTCGTTCAAGGCGGCCGGTTCGTTCAAGAGCGAACTCTGATCGTTCCGTCACTCCCAACCATTTTGCAAGTCGCTCGCTGTCGGGCGGCTTTTTTCACCGACGATAGGCTCTTTTGACTTTTACGAGGTCACGAATAAAGTGCCGTCGGAGGTGCACGATGCTCTGGATGATGACCGCCGAGCGACCGGAATTGTCGGAAACGGCACACTGCGAACACATTGTTCGACTTGCCGAATCAGGACTCGCCCTCGTTACCCTGCGGTCATCCGCATTTCCCGAAACCACCGGGCTCTGCCGCGCGGCGCGCCGGATCAAACAGGATGCGCCGAGACTTACGGTGTTCGTCCGGGGCGAACCCGATCTCGCCTCCCGGTGCGGCGCCGATGGCCTCCACCTTTCCTCGCGTGACCTCGACAAGGTGCGCGCGGTGCGCCGTTCGTTTCCGGCATTGCGTATCGCCGTCTCGACTCATGCGCCGGACGAGTTCGAACAGGCGTTCGCCGAAGGGGCTGACTTCGCTATCTACGGTCCCATCTTCCCACCGCTTTCGAAACCGGATGACCCTCGTCAGACCGTGCCCCCTGTCCGTCGTTCTGACCTCTATCTCATTGGCGGCATAAACCGGGACCGCGCCGATCGGCTTATTCGGCAGGGATTCCGCGATCTCGCGGCGGTCTCACTTTTTTATAGCCAAACGGCCTACGATGAGATACGGTATCTTGTCCGATTGATGCACGAGGTGATTTCATGACGATGACACAACTCGAAGCGGCCCGCGCCGGCATCCTGACGGAAGAGATGAAGGCGGCGGCGAATGCCGAACGGATAAGTTTCGAGGAGATGCGCCGCCGAGTGGCGGACGGACGCATCGTGATATGCCGCAACCGCCTTCACGACATCGCGCCGCTCGCCATTGGCGAAGGGTGCCGTGTCAAGGTGAACGCCAACATCGGTACCAGCGAGGATGTGAACTCGCTCGAAGAGGAAATCGAGAAGGCGCGTATCGCGGTGCGTTACGGCACCGATGCGGTGATGGACCTCTCCACCGGCGGCGACCTTGAACAGACCCGTAAGAAGATCATGGAGGCGGCGCCGGTCGCCGTCGGGACGGTGCCTATCTATCAAGCAGTAGTCGAACTGTTCCGCGTAAGGAAGAAGGC
>CALITV010000208.1 GCA_938048925.1 uncultured bacterium
TCCAGACCATCGGCGATCGCCTGCGCATCCACATCGAGGAACGGGCGGAAACGAACCGACTTTTCGCCGCACGGCAGAATGATGAGGTATTCCTTCTCCTGACACCGTTTAAGGAACTTGTTACGCATTTCGTGGGTTGGAAAATCGAATGCACAGAACAGTCCGCGGCCGCGCACATTGCCCACCGAATCATGCCGCTTCGCGAGTTCGACGAGTCCGTTCTGAAGCACCTTGCCCATGCGGGCGGCGTTCCCGACGAGGCCCTCGTCGCGAATGATCTTGAGGTATTGAGAACAGCGCACCATATCTACGAGGTTTCCTCCCCATGTGGAGTTGATGCGCGACTCCTCCTCGAAGACATTTTTCGGCACCGAGAAGATACGGTCACTCACTATGATACCGCATGTCTGGAACTTCTTCCCGAAACAGAGGATATCGGGCGCCACACCGAAATGCTCATGCGCCCACATCTTGCCGGTGATGCCGCACCCGGTCTGTATCTCGTCGAAGATGAGCAGAAAGTCATACCGATCGGCGAGGCGGCGTAGTTCCTTCAGGAATTCGGTGCGGAAGTGGTTGTCTCCCCCCTCGGCCTGAATCGGCTCGATGATGAGCGCCGCGATGTCATCGCCCTCTTTCTTACACACCGCTTCAATTTCCTTTATTACCCGTGCTTCGCGTTTTGCCACATCCTCGAGCACTGCCGGTGTCACCGGAAACGAGAGTTTCGGGTTGTCGAAACGCGGCCAATCGAACTTGGGAAAATACATCGTCTTGCGCGGGTCGGCAGTGTTGGTGAGCGAGAGAGTGTAGCCGGAGCGGCCATGGAACGACTGACGGAAGTGGATCACCTTCGTGCCGATCTCCTTCTTGGCCCCTTTCGCAAAGTTCTTGCGAATCTTCCAGTCGAACGCCGTCTTGAGTGCGTTCTCGACCGCGAGCGCGCCGCCGTCTATGAAGAACATCTTCCTTCCCCAGCGCGGCAGCGCCGTTTCGGCCATCGTCTGGACGAACTCGGCGTAGGCGACGGTGTAAAAATCGCTGTTCGAAGGCTTGTGAACCGCCGCGAAGAAAAGATCCTTCACGAACTTCCCCTTGAGCATCCGCGGATGATTGTATCCGAGCGGCATCGAGGCGAAGAACGAGAAAAAGTCAAGGTAAAAGCGACGGCTCCGGGCATCGTACATATACGAACCACGGCTTTTGACCGTATCAACGACCATCGGGTAACCGTCGGCGAGGATGTGTCTCCCGAGTATCTCGTGGACGGTGCGCGGTGTGACGGGAATTCTTTTGACGGGTGACATGAGAGCCTCCTTATGTGTGGGTTTCGGTTTCGACAGTTTGACGAATCATCTGCTCGAGCCGAGCCGCGAGTTCCTTGCGGTCAGTATCGGGCGTGACCTCGATCGGCGGCAGAATGGTCACCGTCACCGTTCCCGGCCGCGGAATAAATCCCCCTTTCGGGAGCACCGCTTTCGTGCCGCGAATGGCGACCGGCAGGATCGGTGTGCCGGTATCCACTGCGAGTGAAAGACCCGCCGTTTTGAAGGCATGCACCCTGCCATCAGTGCTCCGCGTCCCTTCAGGAAAAATGACGAGATTGCGACGCGCAAGGAGCCGTTTTGCCCGAGCAAGAGCCTCGGCCGCCCCCCGCGCATCGCTCCGATTGACGACGACATTGCCGTAGAGCACGAGGATGAGCCCGATCATGGGCAACCACACGAGTTCCCGCTTGGCGAAGAATTTGGCGTCCATCGGAAGCGCGGTCATGCAGGCGGGAATATCGAAAAAACTTTGATGGTTGGCAACGACCAAATACCGGCGCGCGCAGGCGACATGTTCGGTGCCTCTTACCACGAGCGTAACCCCGCTCAAACGAAAAAGAACGCGGGCAAACATCCTGAAATAACGATACGATACCGGTTCGGGTGCGATGAGATAGAGAGGGAAAAGCGCCAGCCCGAAGAGCCCCCATACAAAGGTGTGAAGAGCGACCGCGATCATCCGTATCACGGCACCTTCTCCTCCTTCTTCTCTTTCTCCTTCCCTTCCGCTTCCCTTTTTTCGTCCTTGAAAAGGTCGCGCGCCGGCAGGAAGCCCTTGGTCTTCACCCCGACGAAGACCTCGCCGATACCCGAAAGGAGCCCCTCGCTCGTAAACCGGACCGGCCGGTTGCCCAGCAGGGAAGTGAAGGGCGAGGCCGACACCGCCGCGACGAAAGAGGCCATCTCTCCTTTTCCTCCTCTCTCCCGTGCCTCCACGATGAACGCTGCGATCTCGGCGAGCGGCTGTTCGATCGCATAGGGTTGGCGCTGAAACTTTGTGGAGAAAACCGTGGAAAGGGCCTTCCACCCCTCGTTCGATTCACCGAGGTCTTGCCACGGTGCCGCCGTGACCGCACCATCTATCAGTTTATCAACCCGCTTCTCGAAGGCCGCGTCACCCTTCACCTCGGAAGGAAGGGCCACGGCGATGGTAGTAATGGGCCACGAGAGATCGAAGTCGTCCTTGAGCGCCTTTTGATTCGCCTTGACGCGGTTTTTCTCCGTCGTCGAATAGTAGTCGAACTCGACATTTTTGTAGGGAAACGCCGGCAACAGCATCGCCGCCTGTTCGGCAGAGCCGATGACCATAAGCACCTCGAAATCAGCTTGTAGCGGCGTCACCTTCGCAAGCCGATCGAGCGCCCGCTTCATGAGCGACGGCGTCGCATACTTTTCGGCATTCTCCTGTTTGAAACGATAGATGACGCTCTGATAGCCTTCCGGCAGAGAAAGGAGTTTCTCCACATCGTCGAGGAGCGCCTTGTCGCCCGGTCCGAAGGCGAGCGCATCGGAAACGACTGCGCCGGCGTTCTCAATCGTCCGCCAGTAGAGATCGCGGAGCCGCCTCCCGCGGAGGTCGTCGGGATAGACGATGGCGAAGCGTTTCTTTCCCCTGCCGATAAGCCATGCGACGACATCGGCCGCCTCCTGCTTCCGCACATATTTGAAATTGAAGAGAAGCCCCCGTTCCTCCCCCTGCCACGGGGTATAGGCGAACAGCGGGAGCGGCGTGGTGCGCGACAGACGGGCGAACTCGTCCGCCGCTATCTCGCTGAAGAGGGGGCCGATACCGGCAAAACAGCCGCGGGAGCGCGCCTCGGCGAAGAGCGCCGGTAGATCGTCGTCGGCAAGATAAGAAAACCTCTCGATTTCAATGCCGCTCTTTGTGTGTTCTTTGAAGAACCACTCGAAGAAGAGGACAATCACCTCGTTGACCTTCCGCCACTTCTCCTCATCCGAGAGAAACAGACAAACACGATTCCAATCGGGACGGTAGGCGCCGTCGAACGCAACCGACTCCTCCGCCGGCGCCATGCCGGGAAGCACCTCCTCGGCCGTAGCAGGTGCCAGCGTCTCCGTGACGGAGACCTCCTTTCCCTCTTTTTTTTCCTCTATCGGCTCGAGGCGGGCGAGCGCTTCGTCGAAGGCCTGTTTCGCGTCGGAACGGCTCGCAAAGAAAACCGCCATGTCGGGTTGGGCAAGATGTCGCTTCTCCTCGTTCAACTTCGAGTACCAGAGCGCCGCTTTTTCGGTGTCGCCGCGGTAAAGATAGGACAGCAGGACGATGCGCGACATCGGCTTCTTCTCCTCGGGCGACAGCGAGAGATAAACGAGGAATGCGAGATCGAGCGCCTTTTCGTAGTCGCCGAGCGCAAACGCCGACTCGGCGGCCCGGCGACGCGCATCGCGGAGATACGGCGCCTGCGGCGGCAAAGTCTCGAGGAGCGCGAGCACCCGATCGTGCTTCGCCTGCGACGCAAGGAAACGAAGCAGAAAATAGCGAAGTTCCGCCTCC
>CALITV010000209.1 GCA_938048925.1 uncultured bacterium
AAAGAAGGTTGGGGGAGACGACCTGAGCAATCCACAACTCGTTGATGTCATTGACGCCATCATCAAAAGCAGCGGCGATATCACCTACGAAGAGATAGATGCCCTTTTCCCCGATAATGTGGATTTCTCGGTTGACGACATGGATCTCCTTTTCAATGTCCTTGACGAGTTCAAGGTGCCGGTCGTCACCGAGAAGAGCGACGAAGAGACCATTCTGACCGATCTGCCAGTAGCCAAGAAGCAGGTTACGCCGCCCGACCGGGGACGCAAGGATCCTCTCCGAATGTATATGCTCACCATCGGCGCGGTGCCCCTTCTCACGAAAGAAGGGGAGGTTGCCATTGCCCAGCGTATCGAAGAGGGGGAAAAGGGGATCATCGAGACCCTTCTCTCGGTCTTCATCACCTTCAAGGAGATAATCACCATCCCCGAAAAACTTATGAACGAGCAAGTGACGCTCAAGGAGGTCATACGGGAAAGTGATGAGGACTTGGGAGAGGAAGAAGGAGAGGATTCCGAAGAGCCCGAGGAGGAACTCGAGAAACAAAGCGAGGAAGATGAGATCCTCGCGGACATGGAAGGAGCGGAAAATGTGGGAGACGAGGAGGATGACGAGGAAGACAGCGATGAGGAGACGACAGATACCGATGAGAAAACGGCGAAGGAAGAACCCGTAGCCGCCACCGATTCCGCGGCGAAACCGGCGGGGGAAACGACGGCCGATCCGGCCATCGAGAGGATACGCCTCGCCGTCGAGAATCTGTCACGGCACATAGAGAAATTGAAGCAGTTGAGCCGTGAACGCGACAGGCTCCTCAAGCAGGCGCGGAGCATGCGTAACCCCCAGCGTAAAGAGGAAGAGGCGGCCGAGGTCTTGGCGCGGATGGTCGGCGTCGTTCTCGATATGCGTCTCAACAAAAACTACCTCTATTCTCTCGGGGAACGCCTTCGAAACTATCAAGAGAAGGTCGAGCGTCTGGAACAGGGTATAGAGCAGACGGAGCGCGCTTTCGGTATGCGTTTCGCTGAGATGAACACCCTTCTGTCGAATCCACGGAAGTTCCCCATGTTCGATCGCCGGAGGATGGAGGAGGTCCGCGAGAAGTACACCTTCATCATGCAGACGCGGCGGAGCATCAAGAAACTCGAAGCGGAGACCGGTCTTTCGCGCGAAGAGTTACGAGCGGCTGTGGAGCGGCTCAAGCGCGCCGAAGAGACGGTGCGCACCGCCAAGAACAAACTCATTCAAGCCAACCTGCGGCTTGTCGTCTCGATCGCCAAGAAGTACAACAACCGCGGCCTCGACTTCAAAGACATCATCGCCGAGGGGAACATCGGCCTCATCAAGGCGGTGGACAAGTTCGAATACAGCCGCGGCTACAAGTTCTCGACCTATGCAACAGGGTGGATTCGGCAATCCATAACACGCGCCATCGCCGATCAGGGCCGGACGATACGCATTCCGGTCCACATGATCGAGATGATGAACAAAATAAACAAGACCATCAAGGAACTCACCAACAAGAACGGCTACGAGCCGAGTATCGCCGATGTCGCGAAGGCGATGAACATCCCCGAAGATAAGATCCGCAAAGTGTGGCGTTCGGCGCGCGAGACGATATCGCTCGAGACCCCCATCGGCGAGGACGAAGACAGCCAATTGCAGGATTTCGTCGAGGATCCCAAGACGATGGGACCCGAGGAGTACGCGGCGCGACAGAACATGGCCGAGATCATCCGCGAACTCTTCTCGGGACTCACGCCGCGCGAGGAGAAAGTCATCCGCATGCGGTTCGGTATCGGCGAGCCGGAAACCTACACGCTCGAGGAAATCGGCAAGGACATGGGGGTCACCCGCGAGCGCATCCGCCAGAGAGAGGCGAAGGCGGTCATGAAACTTCGCAAGATGCTCAAACAGAAGAGAACACGCTGGGAGGACTTTTCCGCGTAGGTCCTTTCAGATGATGAGGGCACAGGCGCAGCCGCTTTCCTCGTCTTCCCAAAGGGTATCGTCATCGGCCGGTTCGGAAGCGGTGTCGGTGTCGGGTTCGTTTTCGAAGGTATTCTCGTCTGACGGGGTCGTGTCCTCATCCGAGACGGTATCGTTGTCGGGCGCTTCTCCACAGGTGGTTCCTGCGGGGTAGGGATCGGTGACCGTTTCAGGGCAGGCTTGGTCGAGGAAACTGCGTAGCGCAAGGCCCTGATTGGAACGGTAGGCTGCGCTCTCTCCGAGCACGGCATCCCAGATGAAGGCGGTGTTTTGGAAGAGAGCGTTCTTGGGAAGGCCGTCAAGAGGACGCACTTTGAAACGGATCAGTATCCGCGGGCAATCGTTCTCGTTGTGGCAGATGCCGAGCGATTCGGCGACGGACATGCCCTCGAAGATCGGTGACTCGCCGTTCACATCGCTGACTGTCTCGAAACAGTTCCCCGTGCCGGTGCGGTCTATTTGGGTCGAGCCGGGCACATACTTGAGCCCCGCCGGAAGAGGATCGCGTACCATGACCATCTGGGCGGTTTCCTGTCCGTGGTTTTCGACCCATATCTCGTAGGCGCTGTCGCGGTCGTGACAGAAATGATTTCCCGAGAGCGAATTGGTGCGCAGGAACTTTTCGTCCATGCCGGGGATATCGAAAGCCGGCAGTTTGGTGTCCACCGACATCATCATGTAGTTGGTGAGCACAATGTCGGATCCGGTGCCAATTTGGAAATCAAAAGCGGTAGTACCGGCCTTTATATGTTCGTTGATGAGGCCCGTCGTGTCGTTTGGATCATACTGGAGAAGAAATGTGTCCGCATCGTAGGAAAGTTCGATAAGGCACGAGGGGGAGGATTCCTTTTTGTAGTTGTAGTTGAGAAATTTGTTGTTGAACGGGAAATCGGGCGGGTTGCAGGGATCGGCAAGCACGAGATAGTTGTTGGTCGTCGCGTTCCCCTTGATGCGGAGAAACTCCTTGGCCGTCTCGACATCGTCGCCGTCACTGGTAACGACCGACAACTTCACCACCGCCTCCTCGGGGAGTTCGAAGCCGGTGATGTGAATCGTGAGCGGGTTGAGCATCGTGCTCGAACTCCACTCCATGCCGTGGTAGAAGTAAATCCGCTTGCGCGCTATCTGCTTGGATGAGTAAACGAGAATCAGTTGCCACGCCCCTACCATGGAGGCCGAGGAACAGTACACATGATTTTCGTTCGCAAGGCAGTCATAGATGTCGTCAACACCCTTGACCGTGTAGTTGCCGGTCAGTGATTGTGGATTTGAAGGATCGGCCCCGCCTTCTTGGTAGGCCTTGAGTGTCTCGGTGATATCTACGCGGTAGAGGTAGTAGTAATAGCTCCCGCTTGCGTAGGCCTCGAATTCGAGCGACGGCGGCGTCGTGCTGTTACCGGTAATAGGCGCCGTTACCTCGTGTTCCTCGCCGTCGGGGGTGATGAGGGTAACCGTCTGGTCACCGAAGGCGCTTTTGTTGCTACTGTCTTTCGACACAACCCACACGAGGATTGCTCGTTCGACGATGGCGTCGGGTGGCACATCGTCGGCGCCGAGAACGGCGGTAGCCCCAGCAATGCCGAGCGAGGTGTCCCCTTGGGGGACGCGCCCCTCCTTCTCGTAAGGTTGGCTTCGATTGTCGGCGAGAAGCGATTTCGAGAGAATGAAGTAATCGTAGGCTCCCTCGTAGGTAAAGGCCGGTTGATCGTAGAACCCCTGCGTCGTGTTCCATACGGAGCACAGCGCGGCGGCGAGAAGAAACGCTCTCATCGGCTACCTCCCATAGTGTTGTTTCGATTATGTTCACGGTGTATCGCCTTGATAAGTTCCATCGCGAGGAGGAGGAGCGTCATGCTGTAGTACACCCACAAGATCGCGGCGGCGAACCATGTCGCC